>JAWWBV010000576.1:0-2129 GCA_033720795.1 Halomonas sp.
ACCTCGGTGATACGACGAAATTTCGGCAACTACGATCTCGCCCACTTGCGCCGCAGCATGCGCCATCACCGGGAGATCCTCGAGGCCATCAGGTCGGGCAGCCCCTCATGGGCCGAACACCTCATGCATGCCCACCTGCTCGCCGCTCAGGCCCTGCATTTCCGTTTTCCCGAGGCGCCCGACGGCTAGGGGACCTCGCTCCGACAACCCGATAGATATTGAGGCACCACAACAACAATGACCCAATACGAGACCCAATCCTCGACGCCCCTGAGCGACATCAAGGTCCTGGAGCTCGGCCAGCTGATTGCCGGCCCCTATTGCGGCCAGGTGCTGGCCGACTTCGGCGCCCAGGTGATCAAGGTCGAACCGCCCGGCAAGGGCGACGCCATGCGCCAGTGGGGGGCGGCGGACCGCGAGACGGGCGAGCCGCTGTGGTGGAACGTCATCGGCCGCAACAAGCAGTCGATCACCCTGGACCTGCGCCAGGAGCGCGGGCAGGAACTGCTGCGCGAGCTGGCTCGAGACGCCGATGTGATCATCGAGAACTTCCGCCCCGGCACCATGGAACGCTGGGGACTCGGCTACGACGTCCTCTCGCAAGCCAACCCGGGCCTGGTGATGGTACGCGTCACCGGCTTCGGCCAGGACGGTCCCTACGCCTCGCGGGCCGGCTTTGCCTCGGTGTGCGAGGCCATGGGAGGGCTGCGTTATCTGAGCGGCTATCCGGACCGCCCGCCGGTCCGCGTCGGCATCTCCCTCGGCGACACCCTGGCCGGCCTCCATGCGGCCCTGGGCACCATGATGGCGCTGCATCAGCGCGAGCGGTCCGGGCGCGGCCAGGTCGTCGACAGCAGCATCTTCGAGTCGGTGCTGGCGATGATGGAAAGCCTGGTCCCCGAGTATGTGCGCGCCGGCAAGGTCCGCGAGCGCAGCGGCAGCTTCCTGAAGGGGATCGCTCCGTCCAATGCCTACCCGGCCCGGGACGGTCGCGACGTGATCATCGGCGCCAACCAGGACACCGTCTTCCGTCGCCTCTGCCAGGCGATGGGCCAGCCGACCCTGGCGGATCACCCGGATTACGCCACCCATCGTGCCCGGGGGGAGCACCAGGAGGCCATCGACGAGCTGGTCGCGGCCTGGACACGCCAACACGATGCCCAGCACGTCGTCGATCTCCTCGCCGAGGCCGGGGTCCCGGCCGGCCTGGTCTACCGGGCCCCGGACATGCTCGAGGATCCTCACTTCCAGGCGCGCGAGGCCATCATCGAGGTCCCGGACCACCACGGCACCCCCCTGCCGATGCAGAACGTCTTTCCCCGTCTCTCGAACTCTCCGGGATGCGTGCGCCACGTGGGACCGACACTGGGCGAACACACCGAGACCGTTCTCGCCGACTGGCTGGGCCTCGGCGCCGACGACCTCGACGCCCTGCGCGACGACCACGTGATCTGACGGAGGCACACCATGGATCCCATTCTTGTCCTTCTCGCCCTGGTGGGCCTGATCACCGTCGGCTTCCCCATCTTCCTGGCCCTGGGCCTGTCCGGGTTGCTGGGCCTGTACATGGCTCGCGGCTCCTTGGCGTTCTTCTTCGCCCCCTCGTCGCTGTTCGGCCAGCTCAATGCCTTCGAGCTGATCGCCCTGCCGCTGTTCATCCTGATGGGCAACTTCCTGGGGGCGACACCGGTCGGCTCGAGCCTGTTTACCGCGGCTGTGCGCTGGCTCAACTGGCTGCGCGGCAGCCTGGCGATCTCCTCGGTGGGCGCCTCGGCGATGTTCGGCGCCGTGTCCGGCGTCAGCCTGGCCGGCGTCGCGGCCGTGGGCTCCATCGCGGTGCCCCAGATGCTCGAGCGCGGCTACAGCCGCTCGCTGGCTGCCGGTTCGGTGGTCAGCGCCGGGGCCCTGGCGATGCTGATTCCGCCCAGCGTGCCCTTCATCATCTACGGCGCCGTCTCCAGCGTCTCGGTGGCGGACCTGTTCATCGGCGGCATCGTGCCCGGTCTCGTGCTGGCGCTGGCACTCTCGGTGTTCATCTACGTACGCGTGCGGTTGTTTCCCGAAGAGGCCCCGGCGAGCCGCGAACGCTTCACCTGGAAACAGCGCTGGGCGAGCCTCGCCAATATCTG
>JAWWBV010000577.1:0-2126 GCA_033720795.1 Halomonas sp.
CCTTCCCCGCTGGGGAAGGTGGCGGTGCAACTGGTTGCGCCGCCGGAAGGGGCGACCGAGCCGGCAGATAGCCTGCGCGGATGCCCATCGCGCCTGCCAACGGGGTCGAGATCTCCTACCAAGTCGATGGAGATGCCGGGGATCCCGTCGTCCTGCTCATCCCTGGACTGGGAAGTCAACTGCACTATTGGACGCCTGAGTTCATCGCACCGTTCCGGGAGGCCGGATTCCGGGTCATTCGGATGGAGAACCGCGATGCCGGGTACTCCACCCACCTCGACGGCGCCCGCGTGAACGTGTTCAAAGTCCTGCAACAGGCCGAGGCCGGCGAGGTCCCCGAGGTGCCGTATGTGCTCAGCGACATGGCCGACGACGCCTGCGGTCTGTTGGACGCGCTCGAGATCGACGCCGCACACGTTGTCGGATCGTCGCTGGGCGGGATGATCGCCCAGACCTTCGCCGTTCGGCATCCGCATCGCACTTCGACCCTGACTTCGATCATGTCCACCACCGGTAATCCCGAAGTCGGCCAGGCCACACCGGAGATGAACCAGGCGCTCTATACCGCTCCACCCACCGAGAGGGAGGCGGCGATCCAGGCCAGCATCGACTATGCCCGCGTCGCCTGGGCGGACTACTTCGACGAAGAACGAGCGCGGCAGACCGCGATCCGCAACCTGGACCGGGTGGTGTATCCGCAGGGAACCGGCCGCCAACTGGCGGCGATCCTCGCCTCGGGCGATCGGACTGCGCAGCTGAGGACCATCCAGGCACCCACGCTCGTCATTCATGGAGCCGACGACCCGCTGATCGACGTCTCAGGCGGATACGCCACCGCCGAGGCGATCGCCGGCGCCGAACTGTGGGTGATTCCCGGGATGGGCCACGACCTGCCGCCGGCGCTGTACCCGGAGCTCACCGCGCGAATGATCGAACACTTCCAGATGCGATGAAGAGACCGAGAATGGCGGTACCGGTGCCCCGCGCCCCCCGGCGCTATCCCGGTACCGCACCATCTCGGCAAACGACCCCCGTCGGCCCAATCCGAATCTCACCGTCCCCTATCGCCGTCCGAATGACCCCTTCTCATCGGACGCGCACGGCAGATGCGGGCTGAGCCCCGTGAGGGCCAAGACTACGACAGTCGACTGAACAACTACTGAACGAGCGCTTCGAGTGCGGATCGTACGTCCCGGGCGACAGCGACGGTGGTCGTCGGCGACGGATCGAACCGCCCCTCCAACTGCTCGCATGCCGCCTGCCGCAATTCGTCCAAGGCCGGAAGCCAATCGGCCACAGGTCCCCAACCCACTGCCCGAGTCACACGCTCCACATGGTCGATCACGGTGCAGGCCAGTTCGGGCTGGCCGGCGTCGACCACTAGCCCGGTCGCGGCCGTGAGCACCCAACACGAGTCGATGTCGTTGCGGAGGGGAACGAGACTCATTGCCTCGAGAAGGTCCTTCGCCGCCAGTCGCTGGTCTCCCCAGCGGTATCGCACGACCGCTCGCTGAGTGAGCGCCCCGCAGGTGGCCGGACGATCGTCTGACCGCCTAGCGAGTTCGACTGCAGCTTCGGCGTGGCGCAGGGCAGCTTCTGGGTCGTCGGAATACCAGCCGACCATGGACAGCGCCTGCCGACCGATCGATATCGAGCGGATCAGGCCGTCCTGGTGCAGGGCCTCGAGCGCCGACGACAGCAGCTGGGGCGCTTGGGTGGTATCGCCAGCGAGAGCTGCCACGTATCCGACCGCCAACTGACACTCGGCTCGACCGCGGACATCACCGAGCTCGGAGAAGATCTCCGTCGCTTCGTCCAGGAGTCGCCGGGCCGCCTCCGGGCGTCTGAACTGCTCGACCCGGCCCAGGCCGTAGAACGCCCAGGCCACGTAACGCCTGTCGCCGGCTTGCTCGGCAAGAGACCGGCAGACCTCGAAGTGCGACTCCGCAGCCTCGTACTCGGCACGAGTGAAGGCAGCCCACCCTCCGGTCCACGAGACCTCCATTCGGACTCGGTCGGACACCTCCGCCTTCAGGACTTGGTCGACCCACCGGGTGGCATCCCATCCTTGGTATCTGGCGAACCAGTAGTTCTCCAGGTTGGAGACCATCGCCCCCGCTTCCTCA
>JAWWBV010000578.1:0-2121 GCA_033720795.1 Halomonas sp.
CCAGCAGGGCGTAGAAGTCGCCCTGGGCGACGTCGAGGTCGATGCCCTTGAGGGCCTCGAAGCCATTGCCGTAGACCTTGGTCAACCCACGGATGGAGAGAGCCGGTTCGGCCATGAAAGATCCCGTACAGAAGATGAATGGGGTGCCATGCCGGCACGCGCCGGAAAAAACACCGCTCGCGGCCCGGCACACGGGGCGCTGAGATGGGGGCGGCGCGGCGCAATTCAAGCCGCCGCTCACGTGGCAGTTCGAGCCGCCGCTCGATCCGAACCTCACGCAGCAACCAGTGCCTGCGCGCCCCGTCGCGACCTTCCATCTTACGCCACCGGCATGACAGTTCGCATGCTCATCGTTCACGCGGGCATCGCGCGCCGTGTTGACCCCGTGACGCCGGGGCCCTAGGCTGGAGCGCATTCCTGGGGGAGTCCTTTCGGACTGAGATTCCGGCCCCGTGCCTCGACGGCACGACCGGTAACCCTTCGAACCTGATCCGGATCATGCCGGCGAAGGGAAGGAAGTGCCATCCGGCCACGCTTCTCACCCAACGCAACTGCGTCCTCTCGTAGCGACGCTCGGCATCGCGCCCGGGCCATTCCATGCTAGGGAGAACGTCATGCTGCCGACCACTCATGCCTTCTGGTGGCTCATCGCCTTCGCGGCGCTGTTTGCCGTACCGGGCATGCTCTACGCGCGCCGCCACACCGAGAGCCTCGAGGACTTCATCATCGCCCGCAACAGCCAGGGCGCCACCGCCACGGTGCTGACCCTGATGGCCTCGACGCTGGGCACCTGGATCCTGTTCGGCCCCGCTCAGGCGGCCACCTGGGGGGGCCTTGGGGCCATCGCCGGCTATGCGCTCGGCTCGCTGGCCCCGCGGCTGGTGATGATCCCGCTGGGGCGGCGCCTGCGCGAGCTCTCGCCGGGCGGCCACTCGCTCACCGAGTTCGTGATGAGCCGCTACGGACGCCCCATGTACGCCTTCACCCTGGTCATCATGCTGTTCTACCTGTTCATCTCCCTGGCCGCGGGGATCACCGCCATCGCCAAGATGGTCGGGCTGCTGGCACCGGTGCCGCTCTGGGCGACCAGCTCGGTGGTGATGGCCGCCACCCTCCTCTATACCCTCTACGGCGGCCTGCGCGCCTCCATCTTCACCGACAAGGTGCAGATGGTGGTGATCCTGCCGCTGCTCGCCGTACTGCTGATCGTCGGCTGGCAGGCGGCCGGCGGCGTGGGTCCCACCCTGGCCGGCCTCGAGGCGACGGCGCCTCGGCTGCTGGACATCACCGACCTGGGCGGGCTCAAGGCCGGCCTCACCTTCTTCCTCGCCGTGATGCTGACCGGGCTCTTCTATCAGGGCAACTGGCAGCGGGTCTACGCCGCCCAGAACAACCGTGCCGTGGCCCTGGGCTTCCTGCTCGGGGGCCTGCTGAGCGCGCCGATGATCTTCGTGATGGGCCTGTTCGGCCTGGCGTTCGTGGGGCTGGGGCTACCCGGCGACGGCTCGGTCGCGCTGTTCAGCGTGCTGCTCGCCGATCTCCCCGGCTGGTTCGCCGTGGGCCTGATCTTCCTCGGCCTGGCGCTGGTCATGAGCAGCGCCGACACCACCTTGAGCGCCGCCTCGAGCATGATCGCCGTCGACGGCGGGCGCCTGCTGCCCGGGGCCAGCGACCAGCGGCTGATGCGCCTGTCGCGCTGGCTGATCCTGCTGCTGGCGCTGCCGGTGACCTTCGTCGCCGCCCAGGGCTACAGCGTGCTCTACCTCTTCCTGCTGGCCGACCTGCTGTGCTGCGCGGCGGCCTTCCCGGTGTTCTTCGGGCTCTTCAACCGCCGCTTCGACGGGCGCGCCGCGGTGCTCGCCACCTTGAGCGGCCTGGTCGCCGGCCTCACCCTCTTCCCGGCGCCGGGCGATGCCCTGACCACCCTGATGGAGTCCTTCCTGCTCGCCACCTTCATGCCGGTCGTCACGGGCCTGGCGCTGCTGGCGCTGCTGCCGGCGAAGCAGCGCTTCGACTTCGCGTCGCTGAGCGCCGGCGCGCGACGCTTCGAGGGGTGAGCACCTTCCGCTGCAGACGACAACGCCCCTTGCGAGGGGCGTTGTGCGTTCCGGGGCGCCGTGA
>JAWWBV010000579.1:0-2116 GCA_033720795.1 Halomonas sp.
CGCTGGTGATCCCCGCCTGGGTCACCCTGGCCGGGCTCTTCTCGGTGGCCTACTCGATTCGCATCTTCCATAACGTCTACTTCAACGGGAAGCCCATCGACCTGCCGGTCTGGCCGCCCCGCGAACCCCGCCGGGCGGCCCTCTCGCCCATCGCGCTGCTGGCACTCGCCACGCTCGTGGTCGGCCTCGCGCCCCAGGGGCTCTACGCGACGCTCGTCCATCCGGCCTTCGAGGCCGCGCGCCAGGCCGAGCTTGCCGCCTACGACTTCGGGGCGCTCGGCGGCTCCCGGACGGGGCTGATGAGCCTCGTCGCCCTGGCGGGGGGCGCGCTCTTCTACGCGATCCGCGGTCCGCTGTTTCGCCTCCACGCCCGCCTGCCCGAGGTGGATGCCAAGGAGATCTTCGACTGGGTCATGCGCCGCGCCACCGAACGCTCCCAGCGGCGCGTCTTCCAGCTCGAGAACGGCTCGCTGCAGCGCTACCTCACCTTCATCCTGGTCACCGTGGTGGTGCTGGTCGGCGTGGAGCTGCTCGCCGTGGCGAGCTGGAGCGGCGGCGTGGCGCTGGGCCCCCTCGACCCGCTGACCGTGCTCGCCGCCGCCCTGCTCTGCCTGGCGGCCATCGGCGTGGTGGTCTTCCACCACTACCGGCTGCCGGCCCTGCTGCTGCTCGGGGTGACCGGGCTCTTCGTGACCGTCGCCTTCGCGCGCTTCTCGGCGCCGGACCTGGCCCTGACCCAGCTGATGGTGGAGGTGATGGCGGTGGTGATCATGATGCTGGCGCTCTCCTTCCTGCCCCAGCAGTCGCCCCGGGAGTCGACGCGCACGAGGATGGGCCGGGACCTCGCCATCGCCGGCCTGGTGGGCGGCGGGGTGGCGGCCTTCAGCTTCGCCATCCTGACCCGCCCGCAGCACACGATCTCCGACTTCTTCCTCGCCAACAGCCTGCCCGGCGGGGGCGGCACGAACGTGGTCAACGTGATCCTGGTCGACTTCCGCGGCTTCGATACCCTGGGCGAGATCACCGTGCTCGGCATCGCGGCCGTGGCGGTCTTCGCCTTCACCCGCGACCTGCACCTCAAGGAGCGGGTGGTCGACACCCAGCCCGGGCACTGGGTGGCCGAGCCGCACCCGATCATGCTCAGCACCGTGGCCCGGCTGGTGCTGCCGATCGCCCTGCTGGTCTCGGCCTACATCTTCCTGCGCGGCCACAACCTGCCCGGCGGCGGCTTCATCGCCGGGCTGATCACCGCCGTGGCCTTCACGCTGCAGTACATGGCAGGCGGGCTGGTCTGGGCCCAGGCGCGCATGCTGACCGCCTTCCGGCCGCTGATCGGGGCCGGTCTGCTGATCGCCGTGGCCACGGGGCTCGGCAGCTGGCTGTTCGGCCACCCGTTCCTCACCTCGGCCCACGGACACTTTCACCTGCCGCTGGTCGGGGAGTTCGAGCTGGCCACCGCCATGCTCTTCGACCTCGGCGTCTATGCCACCGTGGTCGGGGCGACGCTGCTGGTGCTGGCCAACCTCGGCAAGCTGATGACCGTGGCCGGCCCCGGCAAGGAGATCGGCTGATGGAACTGCTCTACGCGCTGACGCTGGGCGTGCTGACCACCTGCGGGGTCTACCTGCTGCTGCGGGCGCGCACCTTCACGGTGATCCTGGGCCTGACCCTGCTCTCCCACGCCGTGAACCTCTACCTCTTCGCCTCGGGGCGGCTGGTCGCCGGGGCGCCGGCGATCGTCGGCCTCACCGACCGTTCGGCGGACCCGCTGCCCCAGGCCCTGGTGCTGACCGCCATCGTCATCGGCTTCGCCATGACCGCCTTCGTGGTGGTGCTGGCCCTCAAGGCCGCGGTGGAGCTGCGCAACGACCACGTCGACGGCGAGAACCCCGACGAGGATCGCCTATGAACCACGCGCTGATCCTGCCGATCCTGCTGCCGCTGATCACCGGGGCGAGCCAGCTGCTGCTCTATCGGCTGCCGTTCGGCGTGCAGCGCCTGGTCGGCCTCGCCAGCACCCTGGGCCTGGTGGGGCTGGGCGCCTGGGCCCTGGTCGCGGCGAGTGGCGGGGAGTATCGGCTCTACCACGCCGGCGACTGGCCGGCGCCCTTCGGCA
>JAWWBV010000580.1:0-2104 GCA_033720795.1 Halomonas sp.
GATCACCAGGCGGGTCTCCGCGCCGGCGCCGCTGGAGACGATCAGCGGCACGGCGCCCGCCATGGTGGTCACCGCGGTCATCACGATGGGCCGCAGGCGGGTCACCGAGGCCTCCACCAGCGCCTCGTGGAAGGCCATGCCGCGATCGCGCAGCTGGTTGGCGAACTCCACGATCAGGATGCCGTTCTTGGCCGCCAGTCCCACCAGCATCACCAGCCCCACCTGACTGTAGATGTTCAGCGACTGCCCGGTGAGATAGAGCCCCAGCAGGGCGCCGCAGATCGCCAGCGGCACGGTGAGCATGATCACGAAGGGGTGCACGAAGCTCTCGAACTGCCCGGCGAGCACCAGGAAGACCACCAGGATGCCCAGCCCCAGCAGGAAGGCGGTGGCGCCGCTGGCCTCCTGGTAGTCCCGCGAGGCGCCCTTGACGTCGGTCTGGGCCGCGGGCGGCAGGATCTCGTCCACCGTCGCCTCGAGGTAGGCGAGCGCCTCGCCCAGCGGGTAACCGTCCGCCAGGTCGGCCTCGATGGTGATCGCCCGGACCCGGTTGAAGCGGTTCAGGGTGCTGGGCCCGGCGAAGTCGTGGAGGGTCACCAGGCTCGCCAGGGGGATCAGCTCGCCGGAGCGGTCGGAGCGCACCCGGAGGCTCTCCAGGGAGCGGGGGCTCGGCCGGCTGCCGGGGACGCCCTCGAGGATGACGTCGTACTCCTGGCCGTCGTCCACGTACTGGGTCACGGTGCGCCCGCCCAGCAGGGTCTCCAGGGTGCGGCCGATCTCGGTGACCGTCACCCCCAGCGCGGCGGCACGAGTGTAGTCGATGTCCACGCGCAGCTGCGGCTGATTCTCCTCGTAGTCGCTCTCAAGCCCCGTCAGGCGCGGGTTGTGCTCGCGCAGGTGAGCCAGCAGAGTGTCGCGCCACTCGGCCAGCTGCTCATAGGTCCCGCCGCCGAGCACGAACTGCACCGGCTTCTCGACCCGCGACCCGAAGCCCTGTCGCATCACCGGGAAGGCCCGGATGCCGGGCAGGTCGGCGAGGCGGCCGCGGATCTCGTCCATGATCGTCCAGGCCGACCGGCGCTCGGCCCAGTCGGCGAGGGTGACGATGACGAAGCCGCTGTTGAAGTTCTCGATGTTGCCCCAGCCCCGGGGCGCGCGCACCAGGATGCGCTCGACCTCGCCCTGCTCGGTCATCGGCAGCAGGCGCGTCTCGATCTCGTCCATGTAGTCGAGCATGTAGTCGTAGGTCGCGCCGGGCGGGCCGTTGACCAGCACGAAGAAGTTGCCGCGATCCTCCTTGGGGGTGTACTCGTTGGGCAGTTGCCCGTTGAGCCACACCATGCCGCCGACAATGCCGAGAAAGAGCGCCAGCACCAAAAGGCGCAGCCCCAGTACCCGTTCCAGCAGCCGGCGATAGCCCTGGCGGGAGCGCACCAGGCCCCACTGCACGGCCCGCGCCAGGCGGCCCTCATGCATGTCGGCCTTGAGGATCTTGGAGGCCATCATCGGCGTCAGGGTCAACGCCAGCAGGCTGGAGATCACCACCGCGGCGGCCAGGGTCAGGGCGAATTCCGAGAACAGTCGACCGATGTCGCCCTGCAGGAAGCTCAGCGGCACGAACACCGCCACCAGCACCAGGGTGGTGGCGATCACCGCGAAGGCGATCTGGCGGGTGCCGCGGAAGGCCGCCACCAGGGGCGTCTCGCCGAGCTCCTGCATGCGCCGGTGGATGTTCTCCAGCACCACGATGGCGTCATCGACGATCAGCCCGATGGCCAGCACCAGGGCCAGCAGGGTCAGCAGGTTGATGGTGAAGCCCAGCACCGCCAGCGCCGCGAAGCTGCCGATCAGGGCGATGGGCACGGTCACGGCCGGGATCAGGGTGGTGCGCACGTTGCCGAGGAACAGGAAGATCGCCACCACCACCAGGCCCATGGCGATGAACAGCGTCTGCACCACCTGTCCGATGGCGCCGTCGACGAACACCGAGGCGTCGAAGTTCAGCGACAGCTCCATGCCCTCGGGCAGGGTCGCCTGCAGGCGGTCCATCTCCGCCTGGGCGCCCTTGGAGATCTCCAGCACGTTGGCGGTGGACTGTTTCATC
>JAWWBV010000581.1:0-2103 GCA_033720795.1 Halomonas sp.
CTCGGCCTGCTGGTCGCCGCCACCGCGCCGGCCCAGGCCGCCGAGGTGGCCGTGCTCGACTGGCGCGCCGCGCTGATGGAGACCGACGCCGCCGAGCGCTCCATGGATGAGCTGCGCGCTCGCCTCGCCGACCGGCAGCAGGAGGTGAAGGCCCTGGGCGAGGAGCTCCAGGACATGCAGCAGCGCCTTGAGGGGGAGCGCATGACCGAGACCGAGCGGCGCACCACCCTCCAGGCGTTCCAGGAGAAGGGGCAGCGCTTCGAGGGGCTGCGCCGGGAGATCGCTCAGGCGCGCCGCGAGGCCGAGCAGGCCTTCCTCGAAGAGGCCGAGCCCAGGCTCGACCAGGCGGTCCGACAGGTCATCGAACGTCATGGCGTCGCGGTGCTGGTGGACCCCAATGGCGTGCTGCATGCCGACCAGGACCTGCAGGACCTGACCGGCGAGGTCACCGAGCGCCTCAACGTCCTCTATTGAGCCGGCCGTCCCTACCACGATAGTGAGTCCCCATGAATCAAGACGCCCGAACCCTCACACTGGCCGAGATCGCCGAGCGCCTGGGAGCCCGCCTCAAGGGCGACGGCGAGCGGCGGGTGAGCGGCCTGGCCACGCTGCGCGACGCCACGCCGGACCAGGTGGCCTTCCTCGCCAACCGCGCCTACCTCAAGGACCTGCCCGCCACCCGCGCCGCGGCGGTGCTGCTGGCGCCCGCTCACGGCGAGGCCTGCCCGGTGGCGTGCCTGGAGCTGGATAACCCCTACCTCGGCTATGCCGAGCTGTCGCGCCTCTTCGACCCCCTGGTCGGTCGCACGCCGTCGGGCACCCATCCCTCGGCGGTGGTCGCCGATGACGTCCGCCTGGGCGACAACGTCGCCATCGGCCCCCAGGCCGTGATCGAGGCCGGGGTCACGCTCGACGACGACGTCGTCATCGGCGCCGGCTGCGTGGTGGGAGCGGACTCGCGCATCGGCGCCGGCTCGCGCCTGCATGCCAACGTCACCGTCTGCCACGGGGTGGTGATCGGCCGGCGGGCGATCCTGCATAGCGGCTGCGTGATCGGCGGCGACGGCTTCGGGTTCGCCCACGACGGCGGGCGCTGGCACAAGATCGCCCAGCTGGGCGGCGTGGTGCTGGGCGACGATGTCGAGATCGGCAGCTGCTCGAGCATCGATCGCGGGGCGCTCGGCGACACCGTGATCGGCGACGACGTCAAGATCGACAGCCAGGTGCAGATCGCCCACAACGTGCAGATCGGCGACCACAGCGCCCTGGCCGGCTGCGTGGGCATCGCCGGCTCCACCCGAGTCGGCAAGCACTGCATGCTGGGCGGTGGCGTGGGGCTCTCCGGCCACCTGACCATCGCCGACGGCGTGCAGGTCACCGGCATGAGCCTGGTGACCAATTCGCTCCTCGAACCCGGCATCTACTCCTCGGGCACCGGCGCCATGGACAACGCCCAGTGGCGCCGCAACGCGGTGCGTTTCAAGCAGCTCGACGACATCGCCCGTCGCCTGTCGCGGCTCGAGAAGGTCGGTCGCGGCGGTTGAGGCCCGATCATGGGGCGGTATAATCCACCGCCTGTCTTCGCCGGCGCCCGAGCGCCGGCCGTGCCCCTCCCCGGGAAGGGCATCCTGTCATTTCAGAGGTCGCTACGATGGTAATGGACATCAACGAGATTCGTGAGTATCTGCCCCACCGCTACCCCTTCCTGCTGGTGGACCGGGTCACGGAGCTCACGCTGGGAGAATCCATCGTTGCCTACAAGAATGTCAGCATCAACGAGCCCTTCTTCAACGGCCACTTCCCGCATCACCCGATCATGCCCGGCGTGCTGGTGGTCGAGGCCCTGGCCCAGGCCTGCGGCATCCTCGGCTTCAAGACCGTCAACAAGCTGCCCGCCGACGGCTACGTCTACTACCTCGTCGCCAGCGACAACGTGCGCTTCAAGCGTCCGGTGATGCCTGGCGACCAGCTGGTGCTCGAGGCCCGGGTCGAGCGCACCAAGCGCGGCATCTGGAAGTTCATCTGCCGCGCCACCGTGGGCGGCGAGCTGGCCTGCGAGGCCGACATCACCTGTGCCGAGAGGAAGGTCGCTTGATACACCCC
>JAWWBV010000582.1:0-2102 GCA_033720795.1 Halomonas sp.
CGGCAAGTAGCGCCATGGCATCCAGCCGTCGGCGCTGACGCGCCGGCTCACCAATGGCGGCTGGGCGAGATCTTCGGCAGCTTCTGCATCGGCCAGTAGCCCGCCCCCGACTACTCCCCCACCCACCAGTCGCCGCGATGGCGGCTGGTCTCGCCCAGCAGCGGCAGGACCTTGGCCATCGCGGCCTCCAGGCGCTCATCGAGCCCCCAGGGCGGATTGATCACCAGCATGCCGCTGCCGACCATCCCGCGCTCTCCCTCCTGGGGCTCGCGTAGCCGCAGCTCGCTGCGCCAGATTTTGCGCACTCCGCCCTCGCGCAGCCCCTCCAGCAACTCGCGGTGGCGGCCCGCCGGCAGCAGCGGGTACCACACCAGCACCACCGCGTGGCGCGACTTGCGCATGGCCTGACAGACGGCCTCGGCCACCTCGGCGTATTCCGCCTTGCGCTCATAGCTGGGATCGACCAGCACGCAGAGCCGTGGCGAGGGCACTGGCAGTCCCTTCACCAGCCCCTGGAGCCCATCACCATGGATGCGCTCCACATTGTCCGGCAGCGCCTGGCGGGCCAGGTGGCCGTGCTCGCCGGGATGGAGCTCGAAGAGCATCAGCCGATCCTGGGCACGCAAGCGCGCCGACAGCCACCAGGGCGAGCCGGGGTAGTGATCGAGCCCACCAGCGCGGGACTGTACGCGACCCACCGCGGAGAGCCAGTCGCCGAGCAGCGGGGCACTCTCGAGGCGCTCACGCGCCTGCCAGAGCCGGGCGATGCCGTCGCGATACTCCTGAAGCCTCGCCGTCTCCTCGGCCGCCAGGGGATAGAGGCCACGGCCGGCATGAGTATCCATGTACGTAACAGGTGATTCCTTACGTAACAGATGATCAATGACGGCAAACAGCGTCAGATGCTTGTGAACGTCGGCGAAGTTGCCGGCATGATAGGCATGCTGGTAGGAGAGCATGGAGGGATCCGTGGGTCGTCGAGACAGAAGGGCCCGCCACTGCAGCAGTGGCGGGCCCGGGGGTGGTTGATGCCAGGCAACAGCCGGCGACTACTGCTGGAAGCGCTCCTGGATCGGCGTCAGGGTGATCTCCACCCGGCGGTTCTGGGCACGCCCCTGCTCGGTCTCGTTACTGGCAACGGGCTGGTTCTCACCATAGCCGGTCATGTACAGACGGTTGCGGGTCACGCCGGACTGGGCCAGGTAATTGCCTACCGCATTGGCCCGCCGCTCGGAGAGCCGCTGGTTGTAGCCGGCATCGCCGGTGCTGTCGGTATGGCCGGCGATGTTGACCCGGGTGTCCGGGTACTGCTGGAGCACCGCGGCCACGTCATTGAGGGCATTGCGCGCATTGGGCGTCAGGTCGCTGGAGTCGAAGGCGAAGGTCACCTCACTCGGCATGTTGAGCACGATGTCGTCGCCGCGACGATCGACGCCGATCCCCGTGCCCTGGGTGCTCTGCCGCAGCTGCTCTTCCTGCTTGTCCATGTAGGCGCCGATGCCGCCCCCGGCGGCGGCGCCCACCGCGGCCCCGATCAGGGCCCGATCGCGTCGGCTGGTGCTGCCGTCGCCGCTGAGCGCACCGGCGGCCGCGCCGATGGCCGCGCCGATGGCGGCACCGGTGCCGGTCTTGCTGCGCTGGGTCTCACCGCTATAGGGATCGGTCGTGGTGCAGCCCACCAGCAGCGCGGCGGCGGCCAGCGGGGCAACCAGTCGAATTGATCTTCTCATCGCGTCCTCTACTCCTTGGGTTGGCAAGTATCATCCTTACACTGGCTCGACATCATCGATCATTGCCAGCAACTCGTTCAAGAATAGTAGACCTTTAGGTGATGCCCTAAGCCAGTCGGCATCTTCCACAAGAAGTCCTTTTTCCCGCGCCACCGAGAGCCTGACGAGCAGGACCGAGTCGCTGCGCCCCGTGTGGGCCTGCCAGGTCGAGAGCGGCACGCCCTCCACCAGGCGCAGGGCATTCATGGCGAACTCGAGGGGCAGCTCCCGCTCGTCGATGAGGCCACGACCGGCCACGAAGCCGCGGGGATCGTTGGCGCGGCGCAGGTAGTCCTCGGGCCGCCGGGATTTCCAGCGCCGTTCGATCTCGAG
>JAWWBV010000583.1:0-2088 GCA_033720795.1 Halomonas sp.
CCGAGGCAGCGCTCGTCGAGCTGCAGGCAGTCGGTCTCGAGGGCGAGCGCGGAGAGCGCGCCCGAGGAGGCGCCGGCCGTGGCGGGGTCGACGGCCGCCAGCAGCGGCGACAGGGCGCGCCCCCAGGGCGCGATCGCCAGGCGCGGCAGGTAGGCATCCACCGCCCAACCGGGCCGGCCGGTCCAGTGGGGCGGCGTCAGGTGCCCGATCCACGCCTGCCCCCGACCCGGGCCGGCACCGGCGGGCGCTCGCCAACGAAGCCCGAGCCGCTCGCCCAGGCGACCCTCGAGCCGCCCCTCGGTCAGGTCGACGTCGAGCCGCAGGGATCGCGCGGCCTCCCGGGACTTGCCCAGCGGCGCCGGCAGGTCGATGGCCAGTCCCTCCAGCCGGCTCTCCACGCGCAGCGTGGCGCCCGCCTCCCCGGTCGCCAGGCGCCCCTGCCAGGGCAGTCGGCCGTCGATCAGGGTGTCGAGGCCGGCCACGCCGCTCCAGGCGGCCAGGGCCGACGCCGCGGCCGTGCCGGAGAGATCGAGCCCGCCGGCCCGCGTATCGACGTCGGCGACCACGGGGCCGCCGAGCAGGCGAGCGCTCACTCGCCCCTCCAGGCCGCCCTGATCGCCGCGCTGGCGCCAGGCGAGCGGGCCCTCCAGCTGCGTGAAGGTGAGCCCGAGGGGGGCATGGACGAGGCGGGGGAATGCCGCCTCGGTCTCGATGTCCAGGGTCAGGGCCTCGGGGGCCTCGAGGTCCAGGACCAGGTCCAGGGTGCCGGCCGCCCGGCCCTCGGCCCGCCAGTCCTCCAGCGCCTCCATGCCCTCGACGGGCAGCGCTCGCAGGTAGCGGCGCAGGGCGTCGCCGTCGGCCGCGAGGTCGCCGGCGACCGCCAGCCGCTGCTCCTCGAGGGTCACCTGCCCGGCCTCGGCCTCGACACCCAGGCTCTCGGCGGCGTCGACGCGGGCCGTCAGTGTCTCGTCGACCATCGACAGGTGGCCGCTGATGCCCTCGAGGCGCGGCCAGCCGGGGGCGATCGGCAGGCGCCCGTCGACGATCTCGAGATCGAGCTGCAGGGCGGGGGCGATCGTTTCCTGATCGGGGGCCACCGGCACATGGAGACGCAATGCGCCCTCGGGCACGCGCCCGGCGGCGCCGTCGGCCAGCCACTCGGTCAGCGCCG
Organism: Halomonas sp.; assembly: GCA_033720795.1. Lineage (GTDB taxonomy): Bacteria > Pseudomonadota > Gammaproteobacteria > Pseudomonadales > Halomonadaceae > Halomonas. Next base: position 1,172 of record JAWWBV010000583.1, read on the forward strand.
GGGGGAGCACGCCCACCGGCAGCCAGTCGGTGAGCGGGGTCTCCACGGCGTCCACGTCCGTGAAGTCGAGCTGCAGTCCGAAGCCGCCGCGCCGCTCGCCGCCGATCGCGAGCCCGAAGCCGCCCTCGACCCGCGCGCCGTTCCACACCACCTCGAGGTCGCGGCCGCTGACGAAGCTACGCGGGCCGTCGTAGGCCCAGTCGATCATGCCGCGGGCGCGGGTGAGGGCCATCGGCGCGCCGAACACCTGCGGGAAATGCAGTTGCGACTCGCGGCCGCTGAACTCGACGTGCCCCGACAGATCCTCGGACTCCACCCAGACGTCCAGCGGCCCGCCGCCGGGCGCCTGCTGCCAGGGCGACACGGCCACCTCGGTGGCCGCCGCCCGGGCCCGCCAGTGGCCCTCCTCGCGCCCCAGCCCCAGCGCCGTGACCCGTCCCCTCGGATCGAGGCTGTCGATCACCCGGGCCAGGGCCTCGGGCAGCGGCAGCCGGTCGCGCCAGGCGGCCAGGGCCCCCAGGTCGAACTCGCTGGTGGTGAGCCACCAGCCGTCGTCCTGGCTGCGCACCTCCCAGTAGCGGGGCACCGCCGGTCCCGCCTGCTCGGGCTGCCCCTCGGGGCGGGCCCAGTCGGCGCTCTGCGCCTCGGTCTCGATCCACGCCTGCCAGCCGGTGTCGTCGCGCAGCCACTGGGCGCTCGCCGCCGCCTGCTTGAGCACGATGGCCTGGGGCACCTCCTCGACGGTCGAGGTCGGCTGGCGCAGGGCCAGCAGGGGCGCCTCCAGGTCGGCGCGCAGGTCGGCCAGGGCGCCACGATGCCAGCGACCCCAGAGCCGCGCATCGCCGCTGACGGTCTCCAGGCGCAGGGCGCTGCCATAGCCCAGCACCTCCGAGAGCCCCAGCAGGCTCTTGAGGCGC
>JAWWBV010000584.1:0-2084 GCA_033720795.1 Halomonas sp.
CGAGTTTTATTGACGCATATCAAATGACAAATCAAAACCGCTGAGCGAGCACCTTTATTTCTGTCCAACAATATTTGGCGAGTGCTACGCTTGACTCCGTTAACCGCGCTCGACCGACATCGTAGTGAAGGGTTCCTTACGGCTCGCCTGCGTCGCCCCTGACATTCCCGTGCACTCCTGAAGATCACGTTCAATAAATAAGAACAGCCAGTATTAGCCGGAATCCATTAATCACGGTCTTGACGTCGCGGTTACACATCACGTCCACCCGGCAACGCAGACGACGCGCAGGGCATGCACGTCGTACATACACCGGCGCCGATCGGGTCGATCGACAGGCGGCGGCTGTTGATGAGGAGAGAACCATGGGAATGTGGAAGCTGAGGCGTCGCGATTTCCTGAAGGGGTTGGGGCTGACGAGTACCGGCGCCCTGCTCAGCGGTAACGTCTGGGCACTGAATCGCCTGGAGCCGATCGGTGACACCCTGGCCAGCGAGTACCCCTACCGCAGCTGGGAAGATCTGTATCGCAACGAGTGGACCTGGGACAGCGTGGGCCACGCCGCCCACTGCATCAACTGCATGGGCAACTGCGCCTGGAACGTCTACGTGAAGGACGGCATCGTCATTCGCGAGGAGCAGATCGCCAAGTACCCCCAGGTCAATCCCAACGTCCCCGACGCCAATCCCCGCGGCTGTCAGAAGGGCGCCATCCACTCCACCGCCATGTACGAGGCCGATCGCCTGCGCTATCCGCTCAAGCGCGCCGGCGAGCGCGGCGAGGGCAAGTGGCAGCGCGTCTCCTGGGACCAGGCCACCGAGGAGATCGCCGACAAGATCATCGACATCTTCGAGAAGTACGGCCCCGGCAAGCTCAAGACTCACCAGGGCTCGGGCAACCAGACCATGGTGCGCCAGTCGGCACCCAACCGCTTCGCCTCGCTGGTGGGCGGCATCCAGCTCGACGGCTTCACCGTGGTGGGCGACCTGAACACCGGCGCCCACCTCGCCTACGGCAACCCGCTGGAGAGCTTCACCTCCGACGCCTGGTTCGACGCCGACTACATCCTGCTCGGCATGATCAACCCCAACGCCACCCGGATCCCCGATGCCCACTACATCTGGGAGGCCAAGTACAACGGCGCGCGCATCACCAGCACCGCCCCGGACTACAACCCCAGCGCCATCCATACCGACCTGTGGATGCCCATCAAGCAGGGCTCCGACCCCTTCCTGGCGATGTCTTTCGTCAACGTGATCATCGAGGAGCGCCTCTTCAAGCCCGCCTTCATGAAGGAGCAGACCGACCTGCCGATGCTGGTGCGCATCGACAACGGCAAGCTGCTGCGCGAGGCGGACCTCATCGAGGGCGGCTCCGACGAGGTCTTCTACCACTGGGATCTCGCCCGCGGCGAGGCGGTGCGGGCCAAGGGCTCGATGGGCGACGACGACAAGACCCTCAAGCTCGGCGACGTCGACCCGGCGCTGGAGGGCGAGTTCGAGGTCGAGGGCATCAAAGTCACCACGGTCTTCGAGCAGGTCAAGCAGGAGGCGGCCAAGTACCCCCCCGAGAGCACCTTCGAGTACACCAACATCCACCCGGACGTGGTGCGCCAGGAGGCGCGGCACCTGGCCGCCGCCCGCAAGGCGATCGTGATGCTCGGCTACATCACCTCGAGCTACTCCAACTGCCTCTACATCGGCTGGGGCTATGCCCTGGCGCTGGCGTTGACCGGCCACGGCGGCCGCACCGGCGGGCTCGACACCTCCTGGGTGGTGTGGAACCACCCGAAGTGGACCGAGCTTGCCACCTTCGACGGCAAGAAGTCGGCCCGCTACGAGCCGGGCGGCCTCGGCGAGGTGCTGCGCGGCGGCATGATGGACGGCATCCGCCGGCACTTCGACAACGCCAAGCTCAAGGAGCGCACCGGCTTCGACGTCGACGAGATGGAAGCCATGATGCAGGAGTCCATCGACGAGGGCTGGATGCCCTACTACGGCGAGATCAAGGGCATGATCTCGATCGCCGACAACACCTTCCGGCGCAACAAGATCGCCGAGACCTACCGCGAGGAGCACCTGCGC
>JAWWBV010000585.1:0-2077 GCA_033720795.1 Halomonas sp.
ACCGCCGGCATCTTGCCGAGCCAGTTCCGCGAGCGTTGGCACTTCACGCCGCTTGAGCATGCGGTGCAGGCCAGAACGTGACAGCCGAGGATTCAGGAACTCGCGGGCTACGATCAGCAGATCATCGAGGCCGAGGCGCAGTGTCCAATTGAAGCGGACACCCCGGCCAGTCTCATAGTGGAGGCAGTAGAGGTGTTCATGACCAAGAAGACGCGACTTCAGTACCCCGGCGAATTCAAGGCCGAGGCGATCAACATGATTCGGGAGAGGGCTATGCTATCTCCGAGCCTGCTAGGCGGCTGGGTATTGATCGCAGCCTGTTGAACCTCTGGATCAGCGCTTTTACCACGGCCTTGGGGTGAGCCTTCAACTTGGGGGTGCCTGCCGAGCCAGGCCAGATCCACGAGGGGGGCTGAAGAACCAAGCTGTGCTATCCCAGACCATGGCCCAATCTGTCAACGTAAAGAGGCTGGTTGTAGCTGGTTTTGGTTGGTAAGTGGAGTCTGCCTGGAGTCAGGTTCTGGCAGTCTACTTTTTCCGCCCATGCCATTTTTTGGTTAACAGATTGATATTTCGATGAATTCTGGTGCCGCAAAGAGGAGTCGAACCTCCGACCTACGCATTACGAGTGCGTTGCTCTACCGGCTGAGCTATTGCGGCGACAGCGGCCAGGATAGCGCCGGGCCGGGCGCGCTGCCAAGGGTCAGGAGCGCAGCCGGGTCAGCCCTTCCTGGGCGCTGGAGGCGACCAGCCGGCCCTGGCGGTCGTAGAGGCTGCCGCGGGCGAAGCCCCGCGCCCCGCCGGCCCAGGGGCTGTCCATGTCGTAGAGCAGCCAGTCGTCGACCCGCACGTCGCGATGGAACCAGAGGGCGTGGTCGAGGCTGGCGATCTGCAACCGCGGGTCGCGAAAGGCGATGCCGTGGGGCACCAGCGAGGTGGTCAGCAGATTGAAGTCGGAGCTGTAGGCGAGCAGGCTGCGCTGCAGCGCCTGGTCGTCGGGCAGCTCGCCCACCAGGCGGAACCACAGCCGCTTGCGGGCGGCCTGGCCGGGTTCGGCGACCTCGTCGATGCGCAAAAACTCGATGGGGTGGCCGGGGAAGCGCTCGAGGCGGGCGTCATCGTCCTGCAGGGCCTCGGGCGCGGGCACGTCGGGCGCCGTCGTCTGGTGCGCGATGCTCTCCTCCGCGCCCTGGAAGGAGGCGCTGCAGAAGAAGATCGGTCGCCCCTTCTGGATGGCGGTGATCCGGCGCGTGGTGAAGCTGCCGCCGTCGCGCACCGCATCCACCTGGTAGACCACCGGGCGCTGCGGGTCTCCCGGACGCAGGAAGTAGCCGTGCTGGGAGTGGACTCGCCGGCTCGGCTCGACGGTCTGGCTGGCGGCCGAGAGGGCCTGGCCCAGCACCTGGCCGCCGAACAGCTGCGGCAGCCCGAGGTCCTGGCTGCGGCCGCGAAACAAATTCTCCTCCAGGGTCTCGAGACCGAGCAGGTCCACCAGGGCGTTCAGGGCATCGGGTGTCATCGTTCCTCCGGGCGGTGGCGTGCAGGGACGCCACCGGTATCATACGATCGTCTTAATGCCATCCAGTCTACGGGAGTTCCGCACAGTGCGCAGCGACGAGTTCTACATGCATCGGGCGCTGGACCAGGCCCGGCGGGGCCTGGACGCCGGCGAGGTGCCGGTGGGGGCGGTGGTGGTGGACGCCGCGGGCGAGATCGTCGGCGCCGGCTTCAATGCCCCGGTGGGCGGCCACGATCCCAGCGCCCACGCCGAGATCCAGGCGCTGCGCGCCGCCGGCGAGCGACTCGGCAACTACCGGCTGGACGGCTGCACCCTCTACGTGACCCTCGAGCCCTGCCTGATGTGCACCGGGGCGATCATCCATGCCCGCCTGGCCCGGGTGGTCTATGGCGCGGCCGAGCCGCGCAGCGGCATGGTCGAGTCGAAGGCCAACCTCTTCGCCCAGCCCTGGTACCACCACCGGGTGACGGTGGAGGGCGGCGTGCTGGCCGCCCGGGCCTCACGGCTGCTCAAGGCGTTCTTCGCCGTCCGCCGCGGTGGTGACGAAGGCGACGATGG
>JAWWBV010000586.1:0-2064 GCA_033720795.1 Halomonas sp.
AGGGTGCCGGCCTCGGGAGCCACGACCTCGAGCACCACCTTGTCGGTCTCGATCTCGACGATCAGCTCGTCACGCTCGACGCTGTCGCCGGGCTTCTTGTGCCAGGCGGCGACGCTGCCTTCGGCAACGGATTCCGGAAAGGTGGGTGCCTTGATATCGGTAGCCATGTCGTATCCCTTGTATGTTCTTTCTCGTCCCGGTGGGACGCCTTACAGGTTGAAGGCGTCTTCCACCAGCTGGCGCTGCTGTTCGGTATGCACGGACATGTAGCCCGCCGCGGGGGCCGCCGACGCCGGGCGACCGGCGAACTTGAGCTTGCCGCCCAGGCCGTCGCGCAGCAGGTCGGCCACGGCCCGCATGTGGTGCTGGCTCGAGTACCAGGCGCCCTGGTTGAGCGGCTCTTCCTGGCACCAGACCACGTCGGTGACGTTGGTGTAGTCCTGGATCGCCTCGAGGAGCTCCTCCTTGGGGAAGGGATAGAGCTGCTCGATGCGCAGGATGGCCACGTCGTCGCGGGCATTCTCGTCGCGCCAGTTGGCCAGGTCGTAGTAGACCTTGCCGGCACACAGCACGATGCGCTCGACCTTCTGCGCCTCGAGGTTGCCCTGGTCGGGCAGCACCATCTGGAAGCTGCCCTCGGCCAGCTCGTCGAGGCTCGAGGTCGCCGACTTGTGGCGCAGCAGGCTCTTGGGCGTCATCACCACCAGGGGCTTTCTCAGCGGACGGATCACCTGGCGGCGCAGCAGATGGAAGATCTGCGCCGGGGTAGTCGGCACACAGACCTGCATGTTGTGCTCGGCGCACAGCTGCAGGAAGCGTTCCAGGCGCGCCGAGGAGTGCTCGGGGCCCTGCCCCTCGTAGCCGTGGGGCAGCAGCATGGTCAGGCCACAGAGACGCTCCCACTTGGTCTCGCCGGAGGAGATGAACTGGTCCACCACCACCTGGGCGCCGTTGAAGAAGTCGCCGAACTGGGCTTCCCAGATCACCAGGTCATTGGGCGCGGTGGTCGCGTAGCCGTACTCGAACGCCAGCACCGCCTCCTCGGAGAGGAAGGAGTCGTGGATGGTGAAGCGCGGCTGGCCGTCGGCCATGTGCTGCAGCGGCACGTGGACGCTGCCGTCCTGCTGGTTGTGCACCACCGCGTGGCGGTGGGAGAAGGTGCCGCGACCCACGTCCTGGCCGGTGAGGCGGATCGGGTGGCCCTCGTCGAGCAGCGTGGCGTAGGCCAGCGTCTCGGCGAAGCCCCAGTTGATGGCCATGCCGCCGGCCTGCATCTTGCGGCGATCCTCGTAGATCTTGGCCACCTGGCGCTGGACGGTCACGCCGTCGGGCACCTCGCACATCTTGCCGGCGAGGCGCTGCAGGCGCTTCATCTCGACCCGGGTGTCGGCATGGCCGGTCCACTCGTGGCCCAGATAGGGCGTCCAGTCGACGAACAGCGACTTGTTGGGCTTCTGCACCAGGGCGTTGGCCACGTGGTTGCCGGCCAGCAGGTCGTCGCGGTACTTCTCCATCATCGCCTTGGCGTCGTCGTCGGAGAGCAGTCCCTCCTTGATCAGGCGCTCGACGTAGCGAGTCCGCGAGGACGGATGGTCCTTGATCTTGCTGTACATCATCGGCTGGGTACCGGACGGCTCGTCGGCCTCGTTATGGCCGCGGCGGCGATAGCAGACCAGGTCGATGACCACGTCCTTCTTGAACTGCTGCCGGTAGTCCAGCGCCACCTGGGTGGCGTGCAGCACGGCATCCGGATCGTCACCGTTGACGTGGAAGATCGGCGCCTGGACCATCTTGGCGATGTCGGTGCAGTACTCGGTGGAGCGCGAGTCCTGCGGGTGCGAGGTGGTGAAGCCCACCTGGTTGTTGATCACGATGTGCAGGGTGCCGCCGGTGCGGAAGGCACGGGTCTGGGACATCTGGAAGGTCTCCATGACCACGCCCTGGCCGGCGAAGGCCGCGTCGCCATGGACGTTGATCGGCAGCACCTTGTCGCCGACCGGGTCGTTGCGGCGATCCTGGCGGGCCCGCACCGAGCCCTCGACCACCGGGGCGACGATCTCCAGG
>JAWWBV010000587.1:0-2064 GCA_033720795.1 Halomonas sp.
GCGCTGCCCGTGCTGCGCCGGCTCTCGGTGGTGCAGTCAACGCGGTTCCAGGCCTGCCTGCGCCGGTTGATGGCCCTGGAGGCGCATCCGGGGGCCCTGCAGTGGGCGCTGCACCGGATCGTGCTGCAGGGGCTTGCCGGCGAGCGCCGAGCTCGGCGCGACCGCCATCTGGCCGACCTCTCGGGCCCGCTCTCCCTGCTGTTCTCGACGCTGGCTCGGGCCGGCCGGCAGGATGAGCTGCCGACGCACGATGCCGTCGAACGGCTCTCGGCTGCGCTGGGCGTGCCTCTGGATGTCGTCCCCGAGCCGGCGCGGTCCACGGATCTCGACTGGGCCATGGCACGACTGGTGCGTCTGGCCACGTCCGAGCGGGCCCCGCTGCTGGCGGCCATGAGCTGCTGCGTGGCCCACGATGGCCGGATCGAGCCCGAGGAGGCGGAGCTGCTGTGTGCGGTGGCCTGGACACTGGGGTGTCCACTGCCGAGTCCGGCGCGCTCACTAGACGAGGGGGAAGGCGGTGTGGCTGGCGAGTCGGCGGAGGAGACGGCATGATGAGAAATCGTTTGCCCATCTCTCATCAGCGGAGGACGTCGCGATGCTCACCCCCTTTCACCTGGCCGTCCAGGTCCGTGACCTCGACGAGGCCCGGCGCTTCTACGGCGACCTGCTGGGCTGCCCCGAGGGTCGCGCCAGCGATACCTGGATCGACTTCAACCTCTATGGCCACCAGTTCGTCTGCCACCTGAACCCGGCGCTGGGCGAGCGGGGCCTCGACGACCATCGCAATCCGGTCGACGGCCACGGGGTGCCGGTCCCTCACTTCGGCGTGGTGCTGGAGATGGCCGACTGGGAAGCCCTGGTCGATCGCCTCACCGCGGCGGGTGTCCGCTTCGAGATCGAACCCTACCTGCGCTTTCGCGGCGAGCCGGGCGAGCAGGCCACCATGTTCTTCCGCGACCCCAGCGGCAATGCTCTCGAGTTCAAGGCCTTCCGCGATATCGCCGGCCAGCTGTTCGCCACCTGAGACACCCCGTCACCTTGCGGCCGTGAGGGGGCTCTGGTGCAATGGCGCCCCTTTTCGGCCGCAACAGGAGAACGCTCATGAAACCCTGGATGCCGCTGGTCACGGCCCTGGCGCTGGTCGCGGGGCTCGCCGGATGCGACGGCGGCGACGAGTCGCCGACGTCGGGGCAGGGCGACGGGGCCCCGTCGACGGCGAGCCAGCCGGCGGAGCCGGCGCCCGCGACGACCGAGGCGCCGCCTGCCAGCGAGGAGACGACCGAGTCGCTTGAGGAGTCACCCGCCGATCAGACCGCCGAGACATCGGTCGCGACCGAGCCGGTCAGCGAGGCATCGGCGGCCGAGACGTCGGGAGCGGCGGGCGAGATCGCCGTCGAGGCAGCGGACGATGCCGGGCCCGCGATGAGCGCCGAGGCGCTGCCCGGCGAGACGAGCCGCACCGACGTCGATGCCATCCTCGAGGAGACCGAGCGGCGCTTCGAGGAGGCCAGCCGGCGCATCGACGAGCAGTTCGAGCAGGCGGAGCGGCAGCGGCCCGAGGGCGAGCCGCTCCCCGAGGTCGAGAGCTCGACCGATCTGGACGCGGTGCTGGAAGCGTCCTCCCCGCTGCCGGACGAGGTCTCGACGGTCCCGGACGAACTCGGCGAGGCGGAGGTCGACGCCATCATCAAGGAAACCGAGAAGCGCTTCGAGGAGGCGAGTCGCCAGATCGAGGCGCAGTTCCAGGAGGCCGAACGCCAGGCGCCAGGCGCCTCGTCCGAGCTCGATATCGAGGCGAGCCCCGGCGAGGAAGACTGAATCACCCTCGTCTGCCGGTCACCGCAGACGAAAAAGGCCCACCGGAGAGGTGGGCCTTTCTCTGCGACGCTCGGGCGGGAAGGCCGTCCGGTCGTCTCCGTGTCAACCGAGGATCAGTCGGCGGCGCGGATGTTGGAGGCCTGAAGGCCTTTCTTGCCCTGGGTCACTTCGAAGGTGACTTTCTGGCCGTCCTGCAGGGACTTGAAGCCTTCAGCCTGAATCTCGGAGAAGTGAGCGAACAGGTCA
>JAWWBV010000588.1:0-2055 GCA_033720795.1 Halomonas sp.
CCATCTCATGGAGCGCCTTGGACACCTCGGCCACCTTGGCCGGGGCGATCTCGCCCTCGTAGGGGCAACCCAGCACGCAGGAGACGTAGCCGCGCACCCGCACGCCGGCGCGTCCGGCGCGCTCGAGCACCGGGGCGAAACGCTCCAGGGACTCGGCCACCGAGCAGTTGATGTTCTTCTGCGAGAAGGCCTCGGAGGCGGCACCGAATACCGCCACCTCCTCGACGCCGCACTCCAGCGCGGCCTCCAGGCCCTTGAGGTTGGGGGTCAGCGCCGAGTAGACGATGCCCTCCCGGCGCTTGAGGCCCTGCATCACCTCGCGGTGGTCGGCCATCTGCGGCACCCACTTGGGCGAGACGAAGCTCGCCGCCTCGATGTGGGTGAGGCCCGCGGCGCCGAGCCGGTCGATCAGCGCGAGCTTGGTCTCGGTGCCGATCGGCTCGGGCTCGTTCTGCAGGCCGTCCCGAGGGCCGACCTCGACCAGGCGCACGGTTTGGGGAAATGCCATTTCTTCACTCCTGTCGTGTTGGCGACTTTTCCGGCGACAGGCCCCGAAGTGTCGGACCATCGCGGAGGCGCTGTGGACCCATCCTTGGGCGCTACCTCTGCCATCCATGGCAGAGGACCTCCGCTTCGACCTGTCCCCGGCGTCGCCCGCCTGAGCGCGTTGTCTTACTCGTCGGCGGCGAAGTCGAGCAGCACGTCGCCCTGGCCCACGGTGTCGCCGGCGGCGAAGTGGAAGCTCGCCACGTGGCCGTCGGCGGGGGCGGCCATGGTGTGCTCCATCTTCATCGCCTCCATCACCATCAGCGGCATGCCCTTCTCGACGCGGGCGCCGGGCTCGACCAGCAGCGCCACCACGGTGCCGTGCATGGGCGCGGTGAGGGTCGATTCGGCCTCCTGGCGGCCGTGGTCGATGGCGTCGATGCGCCGCCAGAAGAGCCGGGTCTCGCCGCGCGGGTCGACGATCACCACCACGTTGCCGTCGCGGCGCGCCTGCAGGCGGCGGCGGTGGCCGTCCAGGGTGATGGCCACGGCGTCGCCCTCGAGCGGGTCGAGGCGCGCGGTGAGGGTCTCGTCGCCGATGGTCAGGTGCCAGGCGGCGTCCTCGCGCTCGCGGGTGCCCTCGACCACCACCACGGCCTCGGAGTCGTCGTCATCCTGGGCGTGGGCGGGGTCGCACAGGGCAATGCGGATGGTGTGCGGGGCGTTGACGCGGAAGCCGTCGTGGCGGTCCCAGGGCGAGTCGCTCTCGCACTCGCGGGCGAGCTGGTGCAGGCCCACCAGGGCGGCCCCGGCGTACTCCTCGGTGGTGTAGCGGCGCGGCGCGAAGAGCGTCTCCTCGTGCTTCTCGATGAAGCGGGTATCGAGCTCGCAGGCCTGGAAGGCCGGATGGGTCGCCAGGCGCTGCAGGAAGGCGCGGTTGGTGACCACGCCCTGCACGTCGAGGGCGGCGAGCGCGCGGTTGAGGGTGGCGAGCGCCTGGGCGCGGTCGTTGCCGTGCACGATCAGCTTGGCGAGCATCGGGTCGTAGTGCATGGAGACGGCATCGCCGGTCGCCACGCCGCTGTCCAGGCGCACGCGAGCCGGGTCGAGCTCGGCGCCCTCGAGATCCATGGCGAAGCGGGTCAGGGTGCCGGTGGCGGGCAGGAAGTCCTGCTCCGGGTCCTCGGCGTAGAGGCGCGCCTCGAAGCTGTGGCCGGTGATGGTCAATTCATTCTGCGCGAGAGGGAGTGCCTCGCCCATGGCCACGCGCAGCTGCCACTCGACCAGGTCCTGGCCGGTGATCATCTCGGTGACCGGGTGCTCCACCTGCAGGCGGGTGTTCATCTCCATGAAGTAGAACGAGCCGTCGGCATCGAGCAGGAACTCCACCGTGCCGGCGCCGACGTAGCCGATCTCCTTGGCGGCGCGCACCGCGGCCTCGCCCATCTCGCGGCGCAGGCCCTCGCTCATGCCCGGCGCCGGGGCCTCCTCGAGCACCTTCTGGTGGCGGCGCTGCACGGAGCAGTCGCGCTCGAAGAGGTAGACGCCCGCGCCGTGGCTGTCGCAGAA
>JAWWBV010000589.1:0-2054 GCA_033720795.1 Halomonas sp.
CATCGCCTCCCAGATCCGCCACAGCTCGGCGCGCACCTCGGCCTCGCTGCGCCAGGCCTTCTCGTTCTCCATCATCAGTTCGCTGATACGCAGGCCGTGCAGGCGGCACAGCGCCAGCAGCTCGCCGGCGCTGTTGAAGTCATAAGGCAGCGCCGTGGTGTCGGAATCCAGCTCGCCGCTGGCGGCCTGCGCCTCGTCGACCACGAAGCCGCCGCCCACCGAGTAGTAGACGTTGCGGTGGAGCTCCTCGGCGTGGCCGTGGGCCACCAGGGTCATGGCGTTGGGGTGATAGGGCAGGCTCTCGTCGTGCCACTGCAGGTCCCGGGTCCAGAGGAAGGGAATCGCCAGGCGGCCGTCGAGCATCAGGGCCTGGGACTCGAGCAGCTCCTCGATGCACGGCGAGACGATCGCCGGGTCGATGAACTGGGGACGCTCGCCCATCAGCCCCATGATGATGGCCCGATCGGTGCCGTGCCCCTTGCCGGTGGCGGAGAGCGAGCCGTGCAGGTGCACCTCGATGCGCGCCACGCGCTCGAGCAGCTCCTGGCGCTTGAGCACCTGCACGAAGTCGTAGGCGGCCTGCATGGGGCCGACGGTGTGGGAGCTGGACGGCCCGATGCCGATCTTGAAGAGGTCGAAGACGCTGATTGCCATGATGATGCCTCGTGTCTGAGCCGGCGGTCCGGCGTTCCGGCGGTCCGGCATGCCGGCGTTCCGGCTGTCAGGGCCAGCGGCCGCCTGATCGCTTGCCAGACAGTTAAACTAAAGCCACTCGACGCCTGTCGATAGTTGGCCTCATCATGGCGGCGAAGTGATGCTCCGACAATCGAGAATATCTGGCCCATGATATAGAATGACTAAACCATGAACTCGCAACTCAACGCCCAGACCCACGCCGGGCTTAAGGTCTTCGCCGTCAGCGCCCGCCACCTCTCCTTCACTCGGGCGGCCGAGGAGCTGCACGTGACCACCGGCGCCGTCAGCCAGCAGATCAAGCAGCTCGAGCAGCGGCTGGGGTTCAAGCTGTTTCTCCGCCGGCCGCGTCGGCTGGAGCTGACCGAGGAGGGACGGCGCCTGGCGGCGGTGGTCGACGAGGCCTATCAGGCGGTGGGGCTCGAGGTGCGACGGCTGCGCAGCGGCGTCATGAGCGGTGTGATCCGGCTGCGCTCGGTCCCCTCCTTCCTGCACAAGTGGCTGATGCCCCGCCTGCCGCGGCTGCAGGCGCGCTTTCCCGATATCGAGCTGCACGTCATCGCCGTGGACAGCAGCGTCTCGCTGCGCGACGGCGACTTCGACCTGGCGCTGGACCTGAACGACGGTCAGATCCCGGGACTTGCCATCACGCCGCTGATGGAGGAGCGGATCTTCCCGGTCTGCGCCCCCGCCCTGCTGCGGGGGCGCCCGCCCCTGCGTCATCCCGCCGACCTGGCCTGGTACCCGCTGCTGCACGACGTCACGGCCTGGCGGGGCAGCCACGAGCACGCCGAGTGGGAGCGCTACCTCGAGGCCATCTCGGCCCCGCCGCTCAACCTGCGCCGGGGCTATACCTTCAACCGCCACCACCTGACCATGGCGGCGGCCATCGCCGGCATGGGGGTCGCCATCGCCCGCCAGACCCTGATCCGCGGCGAGCTTGGCAACGGCGAGCTGATCGCGCCCTTCGCCCAGCGCGTGCCGACCGGCATGCGCTACGGCATCGTCCATGCGCCGGGGGCGCTGGACGACCGCCGGGTCGCCGCGGTGCACGACTGGCTCGTCGAGGAGGCCCGGCGCGCGCCGGCCGGGGCGGAATAGATGCGAGGGCATCGACGCCGCGGCATCGACGCTTCGTAATCGATAGGCAGCCGCGGCCGACCCTAGTATCATATACATTCATCAATGAATGTGAATCGCCCCGAGACGCCCATGCCACACCACCTCCCCCCCGAACTGCCCACGCCCATCGACTTTCGCGCCACCAGCCTGCGCGCCCTGCTCTACATCGTCCTGATCGGCCTGCTGATGCAGGGCGTGATGCTCGAGGCGGTGGGCCTCGAGGGCCAGCGATTCTCCGA
>JAWWBV010000590.1:0-2050 GCA_033720795.1 Halomonas sp.
CAGCGCGGCCATCACCCGGCTGGGCAGCGGCGGCGGGTCCTCCAGGCTGTCGCCCTCCGGCGGCAGCGAGAGGGCGAGGTCCGGGGTGGCCAGCGTCTGGGTGAGGTCCAGGCAGACGTGGCCGCGGCCGAGCTGGTGGCTGGCCAGCGCCGCCGCCAGCAGCAGCAGGGGTGAGGCCTCACTTACTCCATTTTCCTCCTTCGCCTCGCGATGCAGGAAGGCGGCGAAGGCGCGGTCCAGCGATCGCAGCCAGCCGCGCGCCACCCAGCGGTCGAGCAGGGCGAAGAGCGCCGCGTGATTGGCCAGCGCCTGTTCGGGCGCTTGCATCAGCGCGGCTTCGGGCGCGGCAGTGTGGTTCGGGGTATCCGGCATCATGCGGCGGCCTCCTCGGCGGCGCGAAACAGGGCATCGAGCGCGAGGATCAGCTCGCTCGGCGGGCGTTCGGCGTGCACGCCCCGGGAGGGCGCGCGGGTGCCGCGCAGGAAGACGTAGAGCGCCCCGCCCAGGTGGCGCTCGATGTCGTAGGCTGGCAGCCGCGCCGCGAGCAGCCGGTGCAGGGCCAGCAGGTAGAGGCAGTACTGCACGTCGTAGCGCTTCTCGAGCACGGCCTCACCCATCGCCGCCTCGGTGTAGGCGGCATCGTCCGTGCCCAGGTGGTTGGACTTCCAGTCGAGCACGTAGAAGCGCCCCTCGTGCTCCACCACCAGGTCGATGAAGCCCTTGAGCATGCCGTTGAGGGTATCGGGCTCGAGTGCCGGCCGCGGCCGGCCGCCGAGTGTGTGAGCGCTTACGAGGGCGTCCAGCCGGCGGGTGTTCACCTTGTGGGCGGCGAACCAGAACTCCAGCTCGACCCGGTAGCCGTCCAGGGCATCGAGGCGCAGCGGCGCGGCCTCGCCATCGCCCGAATCCGGCACCGGCAGCGGCGTGGTCAGTAGCTCCGGCAGCCACTGTTCGAGGGCGGCGATCTGGCCCTCCCAGCCGCGGCGGTTGGCGCGCCGGGCCAGGGTGTCGGTGCGCAGCTCGGCGTCCTGGGCCACCCGGGCGAAGCCCTCCTCGCCGGCCCACTCCAGCAGGCCGTGCAGGAAGGTGCCCGCCGAGGGGCCGCGGGGGAAGCGGTGAAGCGAGCCCTCGCTCACCGTGGCGGCCGCCGCATCGAAGGGCTCGTCGATCACCTCCATCGCCGTGGCCTCATCGGCGGTAGTGGGCTCGGGAGCCGGCTCGGCCTGGACGGCGGAGTCAGCTTCCTCATCCGGGGTGGCGCCGGTGCGCAGCGCCGAGTAGCTGGCGATCCACCAGTGCTCGCGGATCGTCCGGCTGGGCGCGCGGGCATGGCCGAGCGGCGAGTCGTCGCTGGCGAGTTCGACCGGCGTGGCCTCGGCCTCGGGGGCGTCGATCACCGCCACCCGACCTCTCTCGTGACCCTCCGCGTCCGCCAGCGCCTCGAGCGCCGGGCGCAGGGCCTCGGGCGTCATCTCCTCGCCGCCCTTGAGCAGGTGGCCGACGGCGCTGCGCTCCATCGATTCCAGCGGCGCCAGGCCGAGCCAGGTGGCGTGGCGGGCGCGGGTCAGGGCGACGTAGAGCTTGCGCAGGTCCTCCCCCAGGCGCTCGCGGTCGGCGCGGGCGAGCGTCGCCTCGTCCGCGGAGAGCGTCAGGCGCAGGTTGCCGTCGTCGTCGTGCCAGCGCAGCGGCAGGTCGCCCTGCTTCACGGGGCGGAAGGCGGCGATGAAGGGCAGGAACACCAGCGGGTACTCCAGGCCCTTGGACTTGTGGATGGTCACCACCTGCACCAGGTCGGCGTCGCTCTCCAGGCGCAGGCGGTGGGTGTCGGACTGCGCCTGGGGATGCGCGCGGGACTCGGCGAGGAAGCGCAGCAGGGCGTGCTCGCCGTCGATCTCGGCGCTGGCCTCCTGCAGGAGCTCACCGAGGTGTAGCAGGTCGGTGAGCCGTCGCTCGCCCTCGGGCACGGCCAGGAGCCGGCCGGGCACCGCGAAGTCGGCCAGCAGTCGATGCAGCAGGGGCAGCACGCCGCGGCGTTGCCACGGGCGGGGGG
>JAWWBV010000591.1:0-2049 GCA_033720795.1 Halomonas sp.
ATGACCCATACCTCGACCTCGCCGAACTACCAGATCATCGCCTCGCTGGACGTGGGGCGCATGCAGGCCGAGATGGAGGGCTTCGAGCTGGTGCACGCCCAGGTCGAGGCGGCGCTGTCGCTGCGCGAGCAGCTCTATACCCATCCCCTGCTGCAGAAGTACTTCCGGGTGCTGATCAATCGCGACATGGTGCCGCTGGAGTACCGCGAGTCGGGGGTCGAGACCTTCTACGACCCGGTCACCGGCTGGAACAAGATGGAGGAGGCCTGGGCCAACGACGAATTCGTGGTCGACCCCAGCCGCATCACCATCGCCATCGGCGCCACGGGCATCGACGGCGATACCTTCAAGAACGAATACCTGATGAACAAGTACGGCATCCAGATCAACAAGACCTCGCGCAACACCGTGCTGTTCATGACCAACATCGGCACCTCCCGGGGCGCCATCGCCTACCTGCTCGACGTGCTGATCAAGCTGGCCAAGGAGTTCGAGTACCGCTGGGAGGAGAGCAGCCGCCCCGAGCGCAAGATCATCGAGAATCGCGTCCATTCGCTGACCCAGGAGCTGCCGCCGCTGCCGGACTTCAGCCGCTTCCACGATGCCTTCCGCCCCGATACCGAGGGCAACACCCCGGAAGGGGATATCCGCCGGGCCTACTTCCTGAGCTACGACGAGGAGCACACCGAGTACCTGCGCTTCGACAACGGCGAGCTGCAGGCCCAGATGCGCGACGGACGCGACGTGGTCTCGGCGAGCTTCGTGATTCCCTATCCGCCGGGCTTCCCGGTGCTGGTGCCCGGGCAGGTGGTCAGCGGGGAGATCCTGCACTTCCTGCAGGCCCTGGACGTCACCGAGATCCATGGCTACCGGCCGGAGCTCGGCCTGCTGGTGTTCACCGAGGAGGCCCTGGCCGAACCGCCCCAGGGCTGAGCCTCGGGGGCGAATCAAGAAGCCGCGTTCAGGAGCGGAATCCAAGCGCCACAGAAAAAACCGCGGCGTAGCGACGCAGGACAAAAAATCCTGCGTCTTCTTCGCCGGTTAACGAAAAGTCTCGTCCCGCCATCGCCCTTACCCTGTACCCATCGAGCCGCCCTGGAGCTTCACGACCAGGCGGCTCGTCCGTTTCTTCGTTTTCTCGGCGCCCAGAGCCGCGCCGGAACATCGCCGGCGCTGACATACGCCGGCGCGTCAGGGGAGGTAGCGCATGACTCTGTCCAACAAGCTCAGCGATCCGCGTCTGTTCCGTCAGTACGCCTACGTGGACGGCAAGTGGACCCACGGCGACGGCAACCGCGAGGAGGCCGTGTTCGATCCGGCCACCGGCGAGGCGCTGGGCCATATCCCCTGGCTGGAGCCCCACCAGATCACCGGCGCCGTGGATGCCGCCGAGGCCGCCTTCGTGCACTGGCGCGCCCTGCGCGCCGACGAGCGCTGCGAGCGCCTGCTCGCCTGGTACGACCTGCTGCAGGCCCACCGCGAGGACCTTGCGCTGTTGATGACTCTCGAGCAGGGCAAACCGCTCCCCGACGCCCGGGGCGAGGTGGAGTACGGGGCCAGCTTCGTGCGCTGGTTCGCCGAGGAGGGCAAGCGCACCTTCGGCGAGACCATCCCGAGCCACATCCCCAACGCGGCACTCGGCACCCTCAAGGAGCCCGTCGGGATCGCCGCACTGATCACGCCCTGGAACTTCCCGCTGGCGATGATCACCCGCAAGGCCGCCGCCGCCATGGCCGCCGGCTGCACGGTGATCGTCAAGCCCGCCGGCGAGACGCCGTTCTCGGCGCTGGCGCTGGCGGAACTCGCCGAGCGCGCCGGCATCCCGGCCGGGGTGTTCAACGTGGTGCTGGGCGAGCCTGCCGAGGTGTCGAAGATCCTGTGTGCCGAGGACCGGGTCAAGGCGCTCTCCTTCACCGGCTCCACCCGGGTCGGCCGGCTGCTGCTGGAGCAGTGCGCCAGCACCGTGAAGCGCGTGTCGCTGGAACTGGGCGGCAACGCCCCCTTCATCGTCGGGCCGGACATGGATCCCAAGGAGGCGGCCTTCGCCGC
>JAWWBV010000592.1:0-2045 GCA_033720795.1 Halomonas sp.
CCGTGGAGCCCTGGCGCCGGGTGCCCGCCACCCTGATCCAAGGCCACCGCCGCTATCGGACCAGCCTGACGGGGCTCGAGGCCGTCCCTCGACTACGGCCGATCGTGGACGCGGCAGGCACCGCGCGATCGCTGCCCCCAGAGGGCCTGGTGCTGACCCGCTATCTGGGCGAGTGGCTGGGGGTCGAGGTGGGCGATACCCTGGAAGTCGCCATCATGGAGGGCCACCGCCGTCGTCTGTCGCTGCCCGTGGCCGCGCTGGTCGACGAGCCGATCGGGGTCGGCGCCTACCTGCGCCGCGAGCGGCTCAACCGTCTGATGCGCGAGGGCCCCGCCATCGGCGGCGCCTGGCTGCTGATCGACGATAACCGCCGCGAGGCGCTGATCGCGGCCCTCGACGAGCTGCCGGCGGTGGCCGGCATCGGGCTGATGGACGAGGCCGAGCGCGGCGTGCGCCGCTACCTCGACGAGACGCTGCAGGTCTTCGCCCTGGTGTTCGTGACCCTCGCCGGCTCGATCGCCTTCGGCGTGATCTACAACACCGCCCGTATCAGCTTCGCCGAGCGCGCCCGGGAGTTGGCCACCCTGCTGGTGCTGGGCTACACCCGGGCCGAGGTCTCGCGGATCCTGCTCGGCGAGATCGCCCTGCTGGGGGGACTGGCCCTCCTGCCCGGCTGGGCCGTCGGCGCGGGCTTCTGCGCCCTGCTCAGCGAGGCCTTCAGCAGCGAGCTGTTTCGTATTCCGCTGATCTTCACGCCGCGCATCTTCGCCATCTCGGCCCTCGGCGTGATCGCGGCCTCGGCCCTGGTGGGAGGGCTGATGCTGCGCCGCCTGTGGCGCCTCGACCAGGTCGCCGTGCTCAAGGCGCCGGAGTGAGCCCGTCCGCCCCTACCCTTGTCCCGGAGTCCACCATGCCTCGCGCCCCGCTCATCACGCTCTTCACCCCGCGCCGCCTGCTCTGGGCCCTGGCCGCCCTCGCCGCGCTGGGCCTGCTGGCGTGGGCCCTGCACCCGGCCCCGGTCACCGTGACCACCGCCCCGGTGGCGCGCGCGCCCTTCGTCGACGCGATCAACGAGGAGGGGCGCACCCGGCTTCGCGACACCTGGCACGTCACGGCGCCGATCACCGGCTACCTGCGGCGCGTGATGCTGGAGGTGGGCGATGCGGTCGATCGCGGCCAGGTGCTGTTTCGGCTCGAGCCGAGCCCGGCGCCCGCCCTGGACGCCCGCAGCCGCGAGCAGGCCAAGGACGCCCTGCAGGCCGCCCAGGCCCGGCTCCAGGCGGCCGAGGCCAACCTGGAGACGGCCCGCGCCGAGCGGCGCTTCGCCGAGGCCGAGTACCGGCGCTATCAGCGGCTCCACGAGCGCAACCTGGTCTCCACCGCCGACCTGGAGCATCGCGAGAGCCTGCGCGATCGCCAGCGCGCCCTGGAGCGGGCCGCCGCCTCGAGCGTCGAGGCGGCGCGCTTCGAGGTGGAGAGCGCCCGGGCGATGCTGGCGGTGACCAGCGGCCAGCGCAGCGGCAGCGACCAGCCGCTGCTCGAGGTGGCCGCCCCGGTGGCCGGCGTGGTGCTCGAGCGGTTTCGCTGCTGCGAGGGCACGGTGGAAGCCGGCCAGCCGATCCTCGAGCTCGGCCGCCTGGCGGACATGGAGATCCTCGTCGACCTGCTCTCCATGGACGCGGTGCGCCTGCGCCCGGGCATGGCGGTGCGCATCACCGGCTGGGGCGGGCCCGTGCTGTCCGGCACGGTGCGACGCATCGAGCCCGCCGGCTTCACCCGCACCTCGGCGCTGGGCGTCGACGAGCAGCGGGTGCCAGTGATCGTCGATTTCGCCCCGGGCACCGATCCCGCCGCCCTGGGACTCGGCAGCGGCTTCCGGGTCGAGGTGGAATTCCTGATCTGGCAGGCCGACGACGTGCTGCAGCTGCCCACCAGCGCGCTCTTCCGCGACGACGGCCGCTGGGCGGCCTTCGTGGTCGAGGCCGGGCGCGCCCGGCTTCGCCACCTCGAGATCGGTCGCCAGAGCGGGCTCGCGAGCCAGGTCC
>JAWWBV010000593.1:0-2032 GCA_033720795.1 Halomonas sp.
ATCCTCGACGAGCCCACGCGCGGGGTCGACGTCGGCGCCAAGCGTGAGATCTATCTGTTGATCAACCGGCTCAAGCGCGAGGGCAAGTGCGTCCTGCTGATCTCCTCGGAGATGCCGGAGCTGATCGGCCTGTCCGATCGCATCCTCGTGCTGGCCAACGGCCATATCAGCGGTGAGTTCACCCGCGACGAGGCCACCCAGGAAAAGATCATGACCGCGGCGGCACATGTCGCCACGCCGATGGAGACTTGAGAGACCATGACTGCTACCCCCATGAATCGATCGGCGGTGCGCCTGCTGATCGACAACAAGGCCTTCCTGGCCCTCGTGCTGCTGGTCGTGGTGAGTGCCGCCATGAGCGACAACTTCCTGACCGGGGACAACCTGCTCAACGTCCTGCGCCAGACCAGCATCAACGCCATCATCGCGATGGGCGTGACCTTCGTCATCCTGACCGCCGGCATCGACCTCTCGGTGGGCGCCGTGCTGGCGCTGAGCGGCGCCTTCGCCGCCTCGATGACCGCCTCGGGGCTCGCGCCCTGGATCAGCGTGCCCGGCTCCATCGCCGCGGGCGCGGCGATGGGCATGGTGTCGGGGCTGTTCGTGGCCTACGGCCGCATCCAGGCCTTCGTGGTCACCCTGGTCGCCATGACCGTGGTGCGCGGGGCGACCCTGGTCTATACCGACGGCCGGCCGATCTCGATCGGCGGCGGCGACGTCGCCGACGCCTTCTGGCAGCTCGGCGGCGGCTACTGGATGGGCATCCCGATTCCCATCTACCTGATGTTCTTCGTCTTCGTGCTCTGCTGGGCGGTGCTGCACCACACCCGTTTCGGCCGCCACGTCTACGCCGTGGGCGGCAACGAGCAGGTCGCGCGGCTCTCGGGCATCAACGTCAACCGCATCAAGGTCAGCGTCTACGCCATCGCCGGGGCCTGCGCGGCCCTGGCCGGGGTGGTGCTGACCGCGCGCCTGGGCTCCGCCCAGCCCAATGCCGGCATGACCTACGAGCTCGACGCCATCGCCGCCGTGGTCATCGGCGGCACCAGCCTGATGGGCGGGCGCGGGCGCATCTTCGGCACCCTGGTCGGGGCACTGGTGATCGGGGTGCTCAACAATGCCCTGAACATCCTCGGCGTCTCGTCCTACTTCCAGATGATCGCCAAGGGCGCGGTCATCCTGCTGGCGGTGCTGATCGACAGCCGCTCGCAGTCCTCGTCCTGACTCGCGCTGAGCCCGGACACTCGACAACAAGACCTCAGGAGCCTTGCCACATGAAAAAGCTGATCCTGGCCACCGCCGTGGCCGCCGGAGTGGGCCTCGGTACGGCCCAGAACGCCATGGCCGACCGTATCGCCCTGGTGATCTCGACCCTCAACAACCCCTTCTTCGTGACCCTGCAGGAGGGCGCCCAGGCCCAGGCGGAGGCACTCGGCCACGAGCTCATCGTGCTCGACTCGAGCAACGACGCCGCGCGCGAGCTTTCCAACGTCGAGGACGCCCTGTCCCGTGACGTCGACGTGCTGCTGATCAACCCCACCGACTCCGACGCCGTGGTCTCCGGGGTGCGTACCGCCAACGCCCAGGACGTGCCGGTGATCACCCTGGACCGCAGCGCCAACGGCGGCAACGTGGTCTCGCACATCGCCTCCGACAACGTGGCGGGCGGCGAGATGGCCGGCGAGTTCATCATCGAGCAGCTCGGCGGCGAGGGTAAGGTCGTGCAGCTCGAGGGCGTGCCCGGCGCCTCGGCGACCCGCAACCGCGGCGAGGGCTTCATGAACGCCATCGAGATGATGGACGGCATCGAGCTGGTGGCCACCCAGCCGGCCAACTTCAACCGCAGCGAAGGCCTCAACGTCATGGAGAACCTGCTCCAGGCGCACCAGCAGATCGACGCGGTGTTCGCCCAGAACGACGAGATGGCCCTCGGCGCCCAGCGCGCGCTGCAGGCGAGCGGGCTCGACGACGTCGTGCTGGTCGGCTTCGACGGCACCGACGACGGCATCCAGGCCGTCAACGACGGCAAGAT
>JAWWBV010000594.1:0-2028 GCA_033720795.1 Halomonas sp.
GCCGAGCGGGTCGCCGCCGGCCAGCCGGTGCTCGAGGTGATCTCCGACCGGGAGGGCTTCGAGGTCGAGACCAGCGTGCCCGAGACGCTGGTCGACGCCCTGGCGCCGGGCTCGACCCACCGCGTGCTCCTGCCCGCCCTGGGCAACGCCGAGAGCGCGGCCACCCTGCGCCACCTCGGCACCCAGCCCCGCTCCTCCAACGACTACCCGGTGATCCTCGGCGTGGACGTGCCGCCTCCCGGCCTGCGCTCGGGCATGACCGCCCGGGTCGAGCTGTCGCTGGACCCGCGCGCGACCGAGGGCGACGGGGCCCTGCCGGTGCCGATGACCGCCCTGGGGTTCGATCGCGAAGGCGATGGCGAGGAGAGCGGCGAGGGCGACGGCCTCCGCCACGCCCATGTGCTGCGCATCACCGAGGAGGGGGTCCTCGAGCGCGTCGCGGTGGAGGTGGTCAGCCTGGGCGAGGGCCGGGCCAGCGTGCGCGGCGCCCTGGCCCCGGGCGAGCGCATCGTGGCCCGCGGCGTGGAGTTCGTGCGCCCCGGCCAGACCGTGAGCCTGCTCGGCCACGGCCCCGAGCGCTACCACTGAGGCCGCCATGAACCTGAGCCAGCTCGCCCTGACGCGCCGCCCGGTCCTCTACCTGGCCACCCTGGTGGCCATGCTCTACGGCCTCTACAGCTACGCCACCCTGCCGGCCCGGGAGGATCCCGAGATCACCGTGCGCGAGGCGGTGGTCACCACCGACTTCCCCGGCCTGCCGGCCGCCCAGGTGGAGGAGAACATCACCAAGCCGCTGGAGGAGAGCATCCGCGCCATCGGCGAGGTGGAGCGGATCCGCTCCACCTCGATGCGCGGCCGCTCGATCCTCCACGTGGAGATCCAGGACCGCTACTTCGACCTGGAGCAGATCTGGGACGAGGTGCGCCAGAAGGTCGAGGCGGCGAGGCCCCACCTGCCCGCCGGCACCCGGAACCCGGTGCTCAACGACGACTTCGGCGACGTCGCCGTGGTCACCGCGGCGCTCACCGCCGACGACTTCCCCCAGGCCGAGCAGCAGGAGATCGCCGAGCACATCCGCACCCGCCTCTACGGGGTCGCCGGCATCAAGAAGGTCGAGCTGCTGGGCGTGCAGGAACAGCGCATCTTCATCGACATCGCCGAGGCGCGCCTCGCCGAGCTCGGCCTCTCCCCCGGCGAGCTGGCCGGCCAGATCCAGCGCCGCAACATCTTCCCGCCCGGCGGCATCCTCGAGGCCGGCGAGCAGCGCCTGGCGCTGGAGGTCAGCGGCGAGTTCGAAAGCCTCGAGGCGCTGGGCGACACCGAGCTGCGCCTGCCCGACGGCGGCACCCTGCGCCTGCGCGACCTGGGCGAGATCCGCCGCGGCTACGAGGATCCCCCGGACCGGCCCGCCTACTTCAACGGCCGGCCGGCGATCGTCTTCGCCGTCTCGATGCTCGAGGGCGAGAGCGTGCTGGACGTCGGCCGCGCCATCAAGGCGCGCCTGGACGAGATCCGCCCCACCCTGCCGGCCGGCTACCGGCTCGACATCATGACCTTCCAGCCCGAGCAGGTGGCCAACGCCGTCTACGGGGTGACCGCCAGCGTCATGCAGACGCTGGCCATCGTGCTGGGGGTGGTGATCCTCTTCCTGGGCCTGCGCACCGGGCTGATCGTCGGCTCGATCATCCCCGCGGTGATGCTGGTGACCCTGGCCATCATGGGGCTCGCCGAGCTGACCCTGCAGCGGGCGAGCCTCGCCACCCTGGTGATCGCCCTGGGCCTGCTGGTCGACAACGCCATCGTCGTCGCCGAGGACTTCAAGACCCGGCTGGAGGCCGGCAGCGACCGCGACGCGGCGATCCGCGAGACCGGCGCCGAGCTCGCCCTGCCGCTGCTCTCCTCGAGCCTGACCACCATCCTGGTGTTCCTGCCGCTGATGCTCGCCGAGCACGCCTCCGGCGAGTACACCCGCTCGATCTCCATCGTCATCGCCATCACCCTGCTCACCTCCTGGTTCCTGTCGATGAC
>JAWWBV010000595.1:0-2028 GCA_033720795.1 Halomonas sp.
GCCCCAGCGCGCGCACGCAGTCGTGCAGCGGCTTCACCTGGGAGCGCAGGTCATCGGGCATCGGGGGGCGATGGGCCTTGTACTCCTCGAACAGCTCGTCGCGGAAGGTCTTGCCGGGGGCGTCGAAGACCACCGCCATGGGGCTGTCGGGGTAGTCCTTGATCAGCCGCTTGAGCATGTTGAGCACCCCCTTGATCGCCCCGGTGGGCTGCCCCTCGGAGGTGGTCAGCGGCGGCAGGGCGTGGAAGGCGCGGTAGAGATAGGAAGAACCGTCGACGAGAACGATGGGCGTGTCGGCCATGTATCGGCATCCATTGAGGCGTGGCGTGATGGGTTGCTGGCCATCCATGATACGCATTGCCGCCGCGTTTTGCCGCGCATGGTAGGCCGGGCGGCCAGGAGCCCTTACACTGGAGTTACCACCGGGGCGCCCGAGGTGGAGTGATCGTGGAGGCGACCCCGATTCCTTCGGCACTGGAGGCCATCATGAAGAAGAACCTGCGCAGCGACGCGCCCGTCCCGAGACTCGCCCTGGCCCTGGCCACCGTCCTGGCGCTCTCCGTCAGTGCCGGCGCGCTCGCCCAGTCGGCCGGCAACCTCGAGCCGGACATCACCATCCGCGAGGAGGAGGATCGCACCATCCGCGAGTACCGGGTCAACGGCGAGCTCTACGCCATCGAGATCCAGCCCTTCGCCGGCCCCTCCTACTACCTCGTCGACCACGACGGCGACGGCGACTTCGAGCGCCGCGAGGGAGACCGCATCGCCGTGCCCCAGTGGGTGCTGAAGACCTTCTGATCCCTCGGCCGCCCCGCCGCCGTTTCATGGCCTCGCCATCTCCCTCGCCGCGGCCGGGGCGCGTGCATCGAAGGGCCAAGTCGCTACAATAGGCGGCTTGGCATTTCCCGGGCGAGAGACACATGGCCGTATTCACACCGCTTACCGACCCTCAGGTCGCCGAGTTCCTCAGCCGCTTCGACGCCGGCTCGCTGGTCTCCGTCGAGGGCGTGCCCGCCGGCACCGAGAACAGCACCTTCTTCGTCACCACCGATCGACGCGAGCTGGTGCTGACCCTGTTCGAGCAGGGCGAGCACGAGGAGCTGCCGTTCTTCGTCGACCTGCTCGACTACCTGGACGAGCACCGCCTGCCGGTCCCGGGCCCTCTCCACGATCGCGACGGCGTGGCCCTGCATACCCTGGCCGGCAAGCCGGCGCTGCTGTTCCCCCGGCTGCCCGGCAAGCACCCCAAGGCGCCGAACCTCGCCCAGTGCCGCGAACTGGGCGACGCCCTGGGGCGCATGCACGCGGTCTCCCGACACTTCCCCGGCCACCGGCCCAACCCCCGGGACCTGCACTGGCTGCTGCCCATGCACCACAAGGTGCTGGCCTACCTGTCGCCGGAGGACCAGGCGCTGATGAAGGACGAGGTCGAGACCTACCAGGGCTTCTTCGGCGACGCGCCGGACCTGCCCCAGGGCGCGCTGCACGGCGATCTGTTCCGCGACAACACCCTGTTCGACGGGGATCGCCTGGGCGGGCTGATCGACTTCTACAACGGCTGCACCGGCGACCTGCTGTTCGACCTGGCCATCGTCGTCAACGACTGGGCCACCGAGCCCGACGGCCGCCTGGACCCGGCTCGCCACGACGCCCTGCTCGGCGCCTACCAGGCGCGCCGGCCGCTCACCGCCGCCGAGCGCGAGGCCTGGCCGATGATGCTGCGCCTGACCGCGCTGCGCTACTGGCTCTCCCGGCTGCTGGTGGTCTACGTCGATCCGCCGGCCCACGACCTCACGCCCCACGACCCCGACCAGTTCCGCACCGTCCTCAAGGCGCGCCTGGAGCACGGCGCCCTGCCGCTACCGGAAGGAGACGCATGAGTCAGCCCAAGAGCAAGGCCGGACCGGCCCAGCAGGCGCGCCGCACCTGGAACATCGACCAGTGGGGCAGCGGCTACTTCGACGTCAACGACGACGGCCAGGCCCTGGTGCGCCCGCTGGGCAGCGACGACGACGGCCCCGCCCTGCC
>JAWWBV010000596.1:0-2026 GCA_033720795.1 Halomonas sp.
CGCGTCGTCAACCCGGCGTTCCCCGAAGGCATCATGCTGGCGATCCTGTTCGCCAACCTGTTCGCCCCGCTGATCGACCACTTCTTTGTACAGGCCAACATCAAGCGCCGCCTGCAGCGCACCGGTGTGCCGGCCGAGGAGACTGCCTGATGGCACAGAGCAACAACTCCATCAAGAAGATCCTGACGGTGGCGTTCGCACTTTGTATCGTGTGTTCGATCATCGTCTCCACCGCCGCCGTGGCGCTGCGTTCCAAGCAGCAGCTCAACCAGGAACTCGATCGCAAGTCGAACATCCTGGCCGTGGCCGACCTCTATGAGCCGGGCATGGACATCGAGGAAGCCTACAGCGAGCAGATCACGCCGCGGGTCGTCGACCTGAACAGCGGCGAGTATTCCGACGACTACGATCCGCAGAGCTACGACAGCTTCCAGGCGGCCAAGGATCCGGCCCAGTCCCGCACCCTGTCCGGCGAGAAGGACATCGCCGGCCTGTCGCGGCTGGAGAACTACAGCACCGTCTACCTGGTGGGCGATCCGGACGATCCTCAGCAGCTGATCCTGCCGATTCGCGGCCAGGGGCTGTGGGGCCTGATGCGCGGCTACCTCTCCGTGCAGGGCGACGGCAACACCATCAACGGCATCACCTTCTACTCGCACTCCGAGACCCCCGGACTGGGTGGCGAAGTGGATAACCCGCGCTGGAAGGCCCAGTGGGAAGGCAAGCAGATCTTTGCCGAAGATGAGAGCGTGCAGCCGGCCATTCAGCTCGTGAAGGGCGGTGCCAGCGGCGAGACCGAGGTCGATGCGCTGTCCGGTGCCTCGCTGACCAGCAAGGGGGTCTCCAACCTCCTGCAGTTCTGGTTGAGCCCCGAGGGCTTCGGCGAGTACCTGGCCAAGTTCCGCGAGGACATCTCCCCGTCCGAGGTTCAGGGAATGGCCACCGCGTCCGACGACACTGAAGGAGCCTGATCATGTCTGCCCCGACTCCCAAGGGCGTCCTGACGACGCCCATCTTCAAGAACAACCCCATCGCCCTGCAGATCCTGGGGATCTGCTCGGCACTGGCGGTGACCAGCAGCATGAGCGTGTCGCTGGTCATGGCCATGGCGGTGATCTTCGTCACGGCGCTCTCGAACCTGTTCGTCTCGCTGCTGCGCCATCAGATCCCCTCCGCCATCCGCATCATCGTGCAGATGACCATCATCGCCTCGCTGGTCATCGTGGTGGATCAGATTCTCAAGGCCTACGCCTATGAGATGTCCAAGCAGCTCTCGGTCTTCGTGGGGCTGATCATCACCAACTGCATCGTGATGGGGCGTGCCGAAGGCTTCGCCATGCAGAACCCGCCACTGCTGAGTTTCCTCGACGGCATCGGCAACGGCCTGGGCTACGGCTTCATCCTGATGGTGGTGAGCTTCTTCCGTGAGCTGTTCGGTTCCGGCAGTGTCTTCGGCATCACCGTGTTCGAGACCGTCCAGAACGGTGGCTGGTACGTGCCCAACGGCCTGCTGCTGCTGCCGCCCTCGGCGTTCTTCATCATCGGCCTGATCATCTGGGTGCTGCGTTCCCTCAACCCGGAACAGATCGAGGAGAACGAATTCACCATGAAGGCCAACACCCAGCCGAAGGAGGCCGTGTAACATGGAACATTATCTCAGCCTGTTCGTCGCCTCGGTCTTCGTCGAGAACATGGCCCTGGCCTTCTTCCTGGGCATGTGTACCTTCCTGGCGGTGTCCAAGAAGGTCTCCTCGGCCATTGGCCTTGGCATCGCGGTCATCGTGGTGCTGACCGTCACCGTCCCGGTGAACAACCTGGTCTACACCTTCCTGCTCAAGGAAGGGGCGCTGACCTGGACCGGCATCAGCGGCGCCGAGAACATCGATCTCTCCTTCCTGGGTCTGCTCTCCTACATCGGCGTCATCGCCGCCCTGGTGCAGATCATGGAGATGTTCCTCGACAAGTACGTGCCGGCGCTCTACAACGCCCTGGGCGTCTTCCTGCCGCTGATCACCGTGAACTGCGC
>JAWWBV010000597.1:0-2018 GCA_033720795.1 Halomonas sp.
CCGATCCGCGCCCCGACCAGGCGCTCGACCAGGTCCGCCGGGACCGGCACGCGCAGGCGAGCCTGGCGGACGATCACCTCGGTGATCTCGCGACCCTCCACGTGGGGCGCGATGCCGCGGCGGGTGGTCTCGACTTCGGGCAACTCGGGCATAATCTCGTCCGACGAAGCGTCACTACGCAAGAACCCGACCATCGGGCCGGGTTCAGGCTGACAGGCTCGTACCTGCGGCGGAAGCGACCAAGGGTTACTTGATCTTGCCTTCCTTGTACATCACGTGCTTGCGGATCG
Source organism: Halomonas sp. (assembly GCA_033720795.1). GTDB lineage: Bacteria > Pseudomonadota > Gammaproteobacteria > Pseudomonadales > Halomonadaceae > Halomonas. The sequence continues at coordinate 291 of JAWWBV010000597.1, forward strand.
TCGGATCAAACATCTTCTTCTCGAGCTTGTCCGGGGTGTTCCGCTTGTTCTTGTCGGTGGTGTAGAAGTGGCCGGTACCGGCGCTGGAAATCATTCGGATCTTGTCACGCATGACGGATATCTCCCTGTGGAACGCTTAGACGGCGTCGCCGCGCTTGCGAATGTCGCCGAGCACCGCCTCGATGCCCTTCTTGTCGATGATGCGCATGCCCTTGGAGGAGACGCGCAGCTTGACGAAGCGCTTCTCGGACTCCACCCAGAAACGGTGGGAATGCAGATTCGGCACGAAACGACGGCGCGTCTTGCGCTGGGAGTGTGAAACGTTGTTACCAGTCACCGGGCGCTTGCCGGTAACCTGACATACTTTGGACATGAGAGCCTCCAACCGCTTGGCCAGGTGTATAGACCTGAGTGTTCAAAACCTGTCGGGCAAACCGGGACGACCCCGTTGTCATTTGACCCAAGGGAATTCAAAGGCTGCACTTTATACCAGAGACCGCCACGGTCGGCAAGCGACGCGGCGATGATCCGATGGGGGCGTGGCATGGCCTGGCGACACCCGAGGGTGGCGCGGCATACGGCGATGACAGGCGGGGACCCGTACCAAAGGGTCCAGCGCAACCGGTGCGGCATTATACCGATCCACGCGCCGTTTTCCTATCGCGATCCTCGCTTCTCCCCATCACAACCACCCCCGCTCGGCGAAGGAGACCACCTCCCCGTCCCCCACCACGAAATGATCCAGCACGCGGATCTCGAACAGCGCGAGCGCCTCGCGCAGCCGGTCGGTGATGCGCCTGTCGGCATCCGACGGCTCGGCCACGCCGGAGGGATGGTTGTGCGCGAAGATCACCGCCCCGGCGCCCAGCGCCAGGGCCCGCCGGGCCACCTCGCGGGGGTAGACCGAGGCACTGTCCAGGGTGCCGCGAAACAGCGACTCGTAGCGGATCACCCGGTGCTGGCTGTCGAGGAAGAGCACGGCGAACTCCTCGTGCCCGAGGTGGCGCAGCTTGGCGGCGAGGTAGGCGCGCACCAGGGTCGGCGACGTCAGGGCATGATCACGCTCGAGCTGACTGGCGAGATGGCGCCGCGACAGCTCCAGGGTGGCCTGGAGCTGCACGAAGGTGGCGGTGCCGATGCCCCGCTCGGCACAGAAGCGCGCCTGGTCGGCCTCGAGCAGCGGCCGCAGGCCGCCGAAGGCCGACAGCAGGTCCCGCGCCAGGTCCACCGCCGAGCGCCCCGCCACCCCGACGCGCAGGAAGATCGCCAAGAGCTCCGCGTCGGAGAGCGCCTCCACGCCGAGGGCCAGCAGCTTCTCCCTGGGACGCTCCCCTTCCGGCCAGTCGCGAATCGACATCTCGGCCTCCCTGCCCGCCGTGCGTGGCTATCAGTGTAGTCGGGCCGGCGGCTACGCAAGGTGGGATGCCGATGGTAAGGTATGAGGCCCAATCCCCGCTCGGATGTCACCATGTCTTCTCTGCCCGGCTCACGGCGCAGCGGCCGCCCGAATGCGGGCCACCCGTTCGCGGGCCGCCCGTACGCGGGCCGCCGCATCCTGCTCGGCATCAGTGCCGGCATCGCCGCCTACAAGAGCGCCCAGCTCGCCCGCCTGCTCAAGCAGGCCGGCTGCGAGGTGCGCGTGGTCATGACCGAGGGCGCCCAGGCCTTCATCACGCCGCTGACGCTGCAGGCGCTGACCGGCGAGCCGGTGCGCACCTCGCTGCTCGA
>JAWWBV010000598.1:0-2016 GCA_033720795.1 Halomonas sp.
ACACCGTGGCGGAGGGGCTGACCACCCACATCTACGAGCGGGACGTGCTGGCCGAGGCCTTCGGCGAGCTCACCGGCATCGAGGTGACCCACAACATCATCGGCGAGGGGGACGTGGTCAATAACATGCAGACCCAGATGCAGTCGGGTCGCAACATCTACGACGCCTACGTCAACGACTCCGACGCCATCGGCACCCATATCCGCTACGGCACCACCATCAATATCTCCCAGGCCATGGCGAACGAGTGGGCCGACTACACGCTGCCGACCCTGGATCTCGAGGACTTCATCGGCCTGCAGTACGGCACCGGCCCCGACGGCAACCTCTACCAGCTTCCCGATCAGCAGTTCGCCAACCTCTACTGGTTCCGCTACGACTGGTTCCAGCGCGAGGACCTCAAGGACCAGTTCCGCGAGGCCTACGGCTATGAGCTCGGCGTGCCGACCAACTGGACCGCCTACGAGGAGATCGCCGAGTTCTTCACCGAGCACGTCGGCGAGATCGACGGCACCAAGGTCTATGGCCACATGGACTACGGGCGTCGCGACCCGTCGCTGGGCTGGCGCTTCCACGACTCCTGGCTCTCCATGGCCGGCATGGGCAGCCCCGGCGTGCCCTTCGGCAACCCGGTCGACGACTGGGGCATCCGCGTCAACGAGCAGAGCGAGCCGGTGGGCGCGAGCGTCAGCCGCGGCGGCGCCACCAACTCCCCGGCCTCGATCTTCGCCGTCACCAAGATGGTCGACTGGCTCGAGAAGTACGCGCCGCCCGAGGCCAGCGGCATGACCTTCGGCGAGGCGGGGCCGGTGCCGGCCCAGGGCCAGATCGCCCAGCAGATGTTCTGGTACACCGCCTTCACCGCCGACATGACCGACCCGGGCCTGCCGGTGACCGAGGAGGACGGCACGCCCAAGTGGCGCATGGCGCCGTCGCCCGCCGGTCCCTACTGGGAGGAGGGCATGAAGGTCGGCTACCAGGACGTGGGCTCCTGGACCTTCTTCGACTCCACCCCCGAGGATCGTCGCACCGCGGCCTGGCTGTTCGCCCAGTTCACCACCGCCAAGACGGTGTCCCTGGAGAAGCTGATGGCGGGCCTGACGCCGATCCGCGAGTCCGACATCTTCTCCGAGCAGATGACCGAGATGGCGCCCCGTCTCGGCGGCCTGGTCGAGTTCTATCGCAGCCCCAACGAGTCCAACTGGACGCCGTCCTCCACCAACGTGCCGGACTATCCGCGCATGGCGCCGCTGTGGTGGCAGAACCTGGCGCCGGCGGTCAGCGGCGATATCTCGCCCAAGGAGGGGCTCGACAACCTGGCCGCGGACCTCGACAGCATCATGGCGCGCCTGGCACGGGCCAAGGTCTTCACTACCTACGCGCCCAACCTGAACGAGGAGCGCGATCCCGAGTACTGGCTCTCCCAGCCCGGCTCGCCCAAGGCCAAGCTGGATAACGAGATGCCCCAGGGCACCACCGTGCCCTACGACCAGATGATGGAGGAGTGGATGGCCGCCGGCTCGCGCGAATGATCACCGGGCGCCGGGCGAGCCCGGCGCCGAATCAGCACGTGTGACCGGTTGCCGGAACGGGAGGCCCCGCTCGGTGCACGCCGAGCGGGGCCTTTCGCGTCGAAACCATGGGCTTCGACCGAGGCGCTTCGACAAAAGGGCCAGACATGCAACTCAGACAGAACAACCTTCGCAAGCTGCCCGAGCGGGTCTTCGATGCCCTGATCATCGGCGGCGGCATCAACGGCGCCGCGGCCGCCGCCGCGCTCAGCGGCAAGGGCGCCCAAGTGGCGCTGATCGACCGCGGCGACTTCGCCGGCAGCACCAGCATGCACTCCTCCAACCTGGTGTGGGGCGGCATCAAGTACATGGAGAGCGGCGACTTCGCGCTGGTGCGCAAGCTCTGCAAGAGCCGCAACCACCTGATCGAGAGCTACCCCTCCACGGTGCAGGAGATCCGCTTTTTGACCACCATCAACCGGGGCTTTCGCCATCATCCGCTCTA
>JAWWBV010000599.1:0-2012 GCA_033720795.1 Halomonas sp.
AGCTGATCCCCTTCGAGGTCGGCATGACGCTGGCCAAGGCATTGGAAGCCGAACCGGCGCTCAAGGAGTTCCTCGAGGCCGACGACGAGGCCGCCGAGATCTGGGAGATGGCCCTGAAGCTCGAGGGCATCACCCGCGGCACCGGCAAGCACGCCGGCGGCGTGGTGATCGCGCCGACCAAGCTCACCGACTTCTCGCCGCTGCTCTGCGACGAGGAGGGCAACGGCCTGGTGGTGCAGTTCGACAAGAACGACATCGAGGAGGCCGGGCTGGTCAAGTTCGACTTCCTGGGCCTGCGCACCCTGACCATCATCGACTGGGCGCTGGAGATGGTCGACAAGGTGCGCGCCGTCGAGGGGCAGGGGCCGCTTAACATCGACACCATCCCGCTCGACGACGCCCCGACCTTCGAGATGCTCAAGAAGGCCGAGACCACGGCGGTCTTCCAGCTCGAATCCCGCGGCATGAAGGAGCTGATCAAGCGCCTGCTGCCCGACTCCCTGGAGGACATGATCGCCCTGGTGGCGCTGTTCCGCCCCGGCCCGCTGCAGTCGGGCATGGTCGACGACTTCATCAACCGCAAGCACGGCCGGGCGGAGATCTCCTATCCCCACCCGGACTACCAGCACGAGCTCCTGAAGCCGGTGCTCGGGCCCACCTACGGCATCATCCTCTACCAGGAGCAGGTGATGCAGATCGCCCAGGTGATGGCCGGCTACAGCCTGGGCCAGGCCGACATGCTGCGCCGCGCCATGGGCAAGAAGAAGCCCGAGGAGATGGCCAAGCAGCGCGCCGGCTTCATGGAGGGCTGTGCCGCCAACGGCATCGACAAGGACCTCGCCGGCAACATCTTCGACCTCGTGGAGAAGTTCGCCGGCTACGGCTTCAACAAGTCGCACTCGGCGGCCTACGCGCTGGTCTCCTACCAGACCGCCTGGCTCAAGGCGCACTACCCGGGGCCCTTCATGGCCGCGGTGATGTCCACCGAGATGGACAACCTCGACAAGGTGGTGCCGCTGATCGAGGAGTGTCGCCACCTGGGGCTCACGGTGACCCCGCCGGACGTCAACGTCGGCGGCTACAAGTTCACCGTCGATGACCAGGCGCGGGTGGTCTATGGCCTGGGCGCGATCCGCGGCGTCGGCGAGGGGCCCATCGGCGCCATCGTCGAGGCCCGCGAGGCGGACGGCCCCTTCGCGGATCTCTTCGACTTCTGCCGCCGGGTCGATCCCAAGCGCATGAACAAGCGCACCCTGGAGGCGCTGATCCGCTCCGGCGCGCTGGACACCCTGGGGCCGAGCCGGGCGGTGCTCACCGTGGCGCTGGAGGATGCCCTCAAGGCCGCGGCCCAGAACCAGACCAACCAGAACCTCGGCATGATGGACATGTTCGGCGAGGCCTTCGCCCTGCCGGACGAGGGCGAGCAGGACGCCTACGCCGACTATCGCCAGGCCCGGGAGTGGACCGACAAGGAGCGCCTGGCCGGCGAGAAGGACACCCTGGGGCTCTACCTCACCGGGCACCCCATCGACGAGTACGAGCAGGAACTCGCGCGCTTCGTCTCCACTCGCATCGGTGATCTCAAGCCGTCGCGGGAGCCCCAGCGGGTGGCCGGGCTGGTGGTCGGGGTGCGCACCATGAAGTCCAAGCGCGGCGACACCATGGCCTTCCTCACCCTGGACGATCGCACCGGGCGCATCGAGGCGTCGCTGTTCGGCGAGCTCTTCGACCAGCTGCGCGGCCGCCTCGAGGCCGACCAGGTGATGATCGTCGAGGGCGAGGTCTCAAGCGACGACTACTCCGGCGGGCTGCGCCTGCGCGGCAAGGAGGTCACCCCCATGGTCGAGGCGCGCAGCCGCTTCGGCCAGGCGGTGGAGCTCTCCCTGGACGGCGAGCGCCTCAACGGCCGCCTGGTGGACAGCCTGCGCGCGAGCCTCGCGCCCTACTGCGACGAGGCGGGCCTGCCGGTGCGCCTCAAGTATCGCAACGCCGAGGCCTCGGGCTGGCTGGAG
>JAWWBV010000600.1:0-2012 GCA_033720795.1 Halomonas sp.
AGCGCCTCGATCAGTGCGGAATTCATCATGGATCTCCTCGAGGATCAGCCCGGCCAGACGCTGCCTTCGGCACCGCCGTCGACCTCGATGACCTTGCCGGTCACCCAGGCGCTGGCCGGCGAGGCGAGATAGAGCGCGGCGGCGGCGATGTCCTCCGCCTCGCCCAGGCGCTCGAGGGGCGTGTTTTTCGCCATGCCCTCGAGCATCTCGGGGGAGGCGGCGTTCTCGAGCGCCGCGGTGCGGATCGGCCCCGGGGCGATGGCGTTGATGCGCACCTGGGGCGCGAAGTCCTGGGCGAGCAGGCGCGTCAGCTGGGTCAATGCCGCCTTGGCGGTGCCGTAGGCGCTGAAGTGGCGCTGGATGTAGCGCGCCGCCCCGGAGGTGATGTTGATGACGTTGCCGCCGCCCGCCTCGCTCATGTGCGGCACGCTGAGGCGGGTGAGGGCATAGGCGGAGGTGACGTTGAAGTGCAGCACCTGGTCGAGCTGCTCGGGCGTCATCTTAAGCGGGTGGCTGGGGCCCGAGCCGCCGGCGTTGTTGACCAGGTGGGTGAGCCGGCCCATCTCCTCCCGGGCGCGGGTGATCAAGGCCTCGCGCGCCGCCTCGTCGTTGACGTCGCAGCGGATCGCCAGGGCGCGGCGGCCCAGCGCGCGCACCTCCTCGGCGACCGCGTCCACGTCGGCCAGGGTGCGGGCCGCGCAGACCACGTCGGCGCCGGCCTCGGCGTAGGCGAGGGCGATGGCCCGGCCCAGGCCGCGCCCGGCGCCGGTCACCACGGCGACCTGGCCGTGCATGGTGAAACGATCGAGAATCGTGCTCATGGTCAAGCTCCTTCCTGGAGGGGCGAGTGGGCGGGCTGCGCGCCGGTGGTCGACCAGAGGTCCGGCAGCCCCGGATCGCTGTCGGTGATCAGCCGCTTGAGCAGCAGCTTCAGGGCCAGGGTGTCGCCCGGGCCCAGGCGCGCGGCGATCTCCTCCTCGACCGCCTTGGCCGAGGCGATATGGTGCAGCGCCAGGTCGCGCCCCTCGCCGGTCAGGCGGTAGCGCAGGGCGTCGCCGTCGCGCTCCACGACCGTATAGCCCCGGGCCGACAGCGCATCGAGGTCGGCCTGGCCGACCGCGGCCCCGGTGTAGTCGATGAAGCCGTTGAGCTCCTCGAGGGTCAGGCCGTCACGGATCACCAGCACCGAGAGGATGAAGAACGCCGTGTCGTCCAGGGCCGTCGCGGGCTGCTGCCGGCGCAGCTGATAGAGCATCTGGAAGTGGGCGCGGCCCAGCAGGTAGCCCATCAGGTCCTCGGTGTAGCTGCACTCCGGCGGCGGCGTGCTCGCGGTCAGGCGCGGCGCCTGGCGGGGCTTGCGGGCGGTCAGCGCGTACTGGCCGCTCTGGAACACCAGCGGCGGCAGCTCGCTCTGGTCGAAGGCCAGCACCTCGCCGACGAAGATCACATGATCGCCGCCGTCGTGGGTGAAGACCGTGCGGCACTGGAAGCGCGCGGTGCAGTCGTGGAGCAGTGGCGCCTCGGTGACGCCGCTGTCCAGCGCCGTGTCGGCGAACTTGTCCTCGCCCCGGGAGGCGAAGCGGTTGGAGAGCGGCTCCTGATCCACCGAGAGCACATGCACGTTCCAGTGCCCCGACCCCTCGAACACCGGCAGGCTGTTGGCGTTCTTGGCCAGGCTCCACAGCACCAGCGGCGGGTCCAGCGACACCGAATTGAAGCTGTTGGCAGTGATGCCGACGGGGGTGCCGTCCGCGCCGCGGGCGGTGATGATGGTGACCCCGGTGGTGAAGGTGCCCAGGGCGTTGCGAAAGGCGTGGGTATCGAAAGGCGCGTGACTCATGGAGGGGCTCCTGCCGGTTGTCGTCATCGGAGTATCGTCGGGGCGGCGGGCCGGCTCATCGTCTTTCCGGACTAACCGCGTGAGCGCGAGGCGGGCCACGGCGGCGGCCGGGCGGGCGAGCCCGGGGGCGGGGGGGGGGGGTTCAAACGTGGGGGCGGTGGCGGGGCGGGAG
>JAWWBV010000601.1:0-2012 GCA_033720795.1 Halomonas sp.
AGCAGCACCAGGGCGATGGAGGGCGGGATGATCTGGCCCAGGGTGCCGGTGGCGCAGATGGTGCCGGTGGCCAGCGGCATGCTGTAGCCGCGCTTGAGCATGGTCGGCAGCGACATCAGGCCCATGGTCACCACCGTGGCACCGACGATGCCGGTGGAGGCCGCCAGCAGCATGCCCACCAGGGTCACCGAGATGCCCAGGCCCCCGCGCAGCGAGCCGAACAGCAGCGCCATGGCCTCGAGCAGGGTCTCGGCGACCTTCGATTTCTCCAGCAGCACGCCCATCAGCACGAACAATGGTACCGCCAGCAGCGTCTGGTTGGTCATGATGCCGTAGAGGCGGTTGGGGAAGGCGCCCAGGTAGCCGGCATCGAAGTGAGCATCGATGCCCAGCGACTCGAGCCCGAGGCCGAGGCCGGCGAAGGCCAGCGCGGTGCCGGCCAGCGACAGCGCGACCGGGTAGCCGGCCATCAGCACCAGGCAGATGACGACGAAGAGGATCAGCGGCATGAACTCCAGCATCACAGGTGCTCCTCGTGGGTCTCGTCGTCATGGGTGGCGGCCAGGCGCCCGGTCAGCACATAGACGTTCTTCACCGCCTCGACCAGGGCCTGGAGGATCATCAGGCCGGCGAACAGCGGGATCAGCGTCTTGAGCAGGAAGACCCCGGGGATGCCCCCGGAGTCGGGCGAGCCCTCGAGGATCGCCCAGGACTTGCCGACGTAGCCCAGGCTCGAGAGGATCACGAAGCCCATCACCGGCAGCAGCAGGAAGAGGGTGCCGGCGAGGTCGACCAGCGCCTTGCGCTTCGGCGTCATCGCCCGGTAGAAGATGTCCACCCGCACATGGCCGTCGTGCTTGAGGGTGTAGGCGGCGGCCAGCATGAACACCGCGGCGTGCATGTACATCACCGACTCCTGCATGGGGATGCTGTTGACGCTGAAGGCGTAGCGCAGCACCACGATCAGGAACTGGATGAGCATCATCACAAGGATCAGCCAGGAGAGGCTGGTGCCGAGCCGCTCCGAGGCGCGGTCGAGCCAGGCGATGATGCCCGGCAACTCGCGGGATTGGGCCATGGGGGATCTCGCTGTGTCGAACGTGGCGTGGAAAAAGGACGGATGGTCGCACACCCGAGGCGTGCTGACCGCCGCGGCGACCAACGCTGACTATACGTTACCGACCCACCGAGCGTCAGTGTCGACGGCGTTCGCTCGTCTTCTGGCTGGCCGCCAGGCAGCTGCTCAGGCACGCATCGGGCAGCCGCACGTCCACGGCGATCGGCAGGTGGTCGGAGAAGAGGTGCTCGAGTACCCGTACCTCGTCCGCGTGGAGCGAGTCGGAGAGCAGGATGTGGTCCAGGGCGCGGCGCGGCTGCCAGGAGGGGTAGCTGAGCGGCGGACGCACCGGGTGCAGCGGCAGCGAGGCGCGGAAGCGTTCGTGGCCGTGCAGCTGGTCCGGGGTACAGTTGAGATCGCCCATCACCACCACGTGGCGCAGCGGGCGGATGATCTCGCTGAGGTAGTCGAGCTGGCGCACCCGGCCGCGATGGCTCAGCGCCAGGTGGGCGACGAACAGGTGGAGGGCGTCGGGACCCTCGCCGTAGCGCACGTGGATCGCCCCCCGGCCGGGCAGGGTGCCGGGCAGGCGGTGCTCCTCGATGCATGACGGCGTCAGTCGCGAGAGCAGCCCGTTGCTGTGCTGGGCGATGCGACCCAGGTTGCGGTTGAGCTGCTGGAAATGGTGGGGAAAGCCGGCATGGGTGGCGAGGTATTCCACCTGGTTGATGTGGCTCGAACGGAAGCTCCCGCCGTCGGCCTCCTGGAGGCCGACGATGTCGAAGCGGCCGAGCACCTCGCCGATCATGTTCAGGCGCTGCAGGCGTTTGGGGTGCGGCAGCAGGTGCTGCCAGCTGCGCGTCAGGTAGTGGTGGTAGGCCGAGGTCTGGATGCCCACCTGCAGGTTGAAGGTGAGCAGCTTCAGGTGGCCGCCGTCGAGCAGCGGTGTCCTTGC
>JAWWBV010000602.1:0-2008 GCA_033720795.1 Halomonas sp.
GTCCTCGCAGAGCCGGGCCGGCACCGGGCTCGCCTCGAGCACCGGCGAGAGCGACCAGTCGAGCCCCGGCGGCTGGAACCAGAAAGTGGCATCGGCGGCGGCCACGCTCGCCGCCAGGCGGTCGCGCAGGGTGCCGAGCCGCATGGTGTTGGAGCGCGGCTCGATCACCGCCAAGAGCCGGCCGCGCGGCGTGGCGGCGCGCAGACCCTCCAGGGTGGCGGCGATCGCCGTGGGATGATGGGCGAAATCGTCGATCACCGCGATGCCGGCCACCTCCCCGCGCAGCTCCTGGCGCCGCCGCGGGGTGGCGAAGCGCGACAGCGCGGCGGCGCCGCGCGCCAGGTCGACCCCGCAGGCGTGGGCGGCGGCCAGGGCGGCCAGGGCATTGCGGGCGTTGTAGGCGCCGGTCAGCGACCAGTCGACCACCGCATCCTCGTTCACCTCCCCGGCCCCGTCGCGGACCTCGTGAACCACCCGGAAACGCGAGGCGTCCTCGCGCTCGAGCGCGAGCCGCCAGGGGCTGTCCGTCGCGCCGCCGAAGTGGTCCACGGGGGTCCAGGCGCCCATCGCGATCACCCGGTCCAGGGCGGGCTCGTTGTCGGCCACCAGCAGCCGGCCGCGCCCCGGCACGGTGCGCACCAGGTGGTGGAACTGCCGCTCGATGGCGGCCAGGTCGGGAAAGATGTCGGCGTGGTCGAACTCCAGGTTGCCGAGGATGGCGATCTCGGGGCGGTAGTGGACGAACTTGGAGCGCTTGTCGAAGAAGGCCGTGTCGTACTCGTCGGCCTCCACCACGAAGGGGGCCCCCTCGGCACCGAGGCGCGCCGAGACGCCGAAGTTGCGCGGCACGCCGCCGATCAGGAAGCCCGGCGACTGGCCGGCGGACTCCAGCAGCCAGGCCAGCAGGCTCGCCGTGGTGGTCTTGCCGTGGGTGCCGGCCACGGCGATCACGCGGCGCCCCGGCAACACCCGCTCGGCCAGCCACTCGGGGCCGGAGACGTAGGGCAGGCCGAGGTCGAGCACCGCCTCGACCTCGGGGTTGCCCCGCGAGAGGGCGTTGCCGATCACCACCCGATCGGGGCGCGGCGAGAGGTTGTCGGCCGAGTAGCCGTCGCACAGGACGATGCCCGCCTCCTCGAGCTGGGTGCTCATGGGCGGATAGACATTGGCATCCGAGCCGCTGACGGTCAGGCCCATCTCGCGGGCGAGCAGCGCCAGGCTGCCCATGAAGGTGCCGCAGATGCCGAGGATGTGAAGGTGCATGCAGTCTCCGGGAACTCAGGATGCCGCCTGGCCGCGGCGTGAACTGCGCGAGCCTAGCATGGCGTGCTCGGGGCGCTCCAGCGGCCCGCGTCGCCCGGGAGACCCAAGGCGACTTGGTCTCGGAGGGCGTGCGGATGCAGCTCCTGCCGCTTTCGGCTAGACTTTGCGGCTTTCGCCATCCCGACGCATCAGGAGCAGGTAAGCCCCATGGCCCAGCATAACGCCTTCTACGCCCAGTCCGGCGGCGTCACCGCCGTGATCAACGCCAGCGCCTGCGGCGTGATCGAAGCCTGCCGCCGCCATCCGGATCGGATCGGCAAGGTCTACGCCGGCCACAGCGGCATCATCGGCGCCCTCACCGAGGACCTGATCGACGTCAGCCAGGAGAGCGACGAGGCCATCGCGGCCCTGCGCCACACCCCCGGCGGCGCCTTCGGCTCCTGCCGCTACAAGCTCAAGGACATCGAGACGCACCGCGCCCAGTACGAGCGGCTGATCGAGGTCTTCAAGGCCCACGACATCCGCTACTTCTTCTACAATGGCGGCGGCGACAGCGCCGATACCTGCCTGAAGGTCTCCCAGCTCTCCGAGAAGCTCGGCTATCCGCTGACCGCCATCCACGTGCCCAAGACCGTGGACAACGACCTGCCGATCACCGACAACTCGCCGGGCTTCGGCAGCGTGGCCAAGTACATCGCCACCTCGACGCTGGAGGCCTCGCTGGACATCGCCTCCATGTGCGCCA
>JAWWBV010000603.1:0-2006 GCA_033720795.1 Halomonas sp.
CCAGCGTCCCGACCTGGTGCTGGTGGAGGGCTTCAAGGCCTGGCCGCTGCCCAAGCTGGAGCTGTATCGGCCCGCGGTGGGCAAGCCGCTGCGGGTCGCCGAGGATCCCTGGGTGCGGGCCGTGGCGAGCGACGCGTCGCTTGCGCTGCCCGCGGGCGTCGAGGCGCTGGACCTCAACGACCTCGAGGCGCTCGCCGACTGGATCGCCGCCTGGCCCGCGCGCTGGCCGGCCCGCCAGTGCCCGCGAGAGGAGGCCGTGTCATGACGCTCTCCTGTTTCGATCTCGGCGAGCGGATGCTGACGGTGGAAGAGGCCGGCGAGCGCCTGGCGACCCTGATCGAGGCGCCGCTGCCCGCCGAGCGGGTCGCGCTCGCCGAGCTCCACGGGCGCGTGCTGGCCGAGGACGCGGTCTCGCCCATCGACGTGCCGCAGAACACCAACGCCGCCATGGACGGCATCGCCCTGGCCTGGCCCGACGACACCGCCCGGCCCGGCGAGTGGCGCCTGGTCGGCGAGGTGCTCGCCGGCGCCTTTCGCGGCGAGCCGCTCGATGCCGGCGAGTGCGTGCGCATCACCACCGGCGCGCCCCTGCCGCCGGGCGCCGACACCGTGATCATGCGCGAGCAGCTCATCGAGCCGCGCGATGATCCCCACGGCGAGCGGGTGGTGATCGACCGGCCCGAGCGCGTCAGGCGCGGACAGCACGTGCGTCGTGCCGGGGAGGACATCCCCCGGGGGCATCGGGCGCTTCATGCCGGGACGCGGCTGGGCGCCGCCGAACTGGGGCTGCTGGCATCGCTGGGGCTGGCCGAGGCCCTTGTGCATCGTCGGCCGCGGGTGGCGCTGTTCTCCACCGGCGACGAGGTGGTCGCCCCCGGCCGGCCGCTGCCGCCCGCCGGCATCTATGATGCCAACCGGCATACCCTGGCGGGCCTGCTGGCCGAGCAGGGCGCCGAGCCGATGGATCTCGGCATCCTGCCCGACGATCGCGAGGCCATGGAGGCCGCGCTGCGCGAGGCCGCCGACACCGCCGACATGGTGATCACCAGCGGCGGCGTCTCGGTGGGCCAGGCGGACTTCACCCGGGCGGCGCTGGAATCGGTGGGACGCCTGGCGTTCTGGCGCATCGCCATCCGCCCCGGGCGGCCGATGGCCTGCGGCCTGCTGGGCGAGCGCGGCGTGCCCTTCCTGGGGCTGCCGGGCAATCCCGTCGCGGTGATGGTCACCTTCCTGCAGTTCGTGGCCCCGCTGCTGGCCCGGCTGCAGGGACGAGGCGCCCTCGGCCCCCGGCGGCTCACCGCCATCGCCGACGAGGCCCTGAAGAGCCGCCTCGGCCGGACCGATTTCCTGCGCGGCGTCTTCCACGCCGCCGACGATGGTCGCCTCCACGTGTGCAGCACCGGCGCCCAGGGCTCCGGCATCCTCTCCTCGATGGTGGCGGCCAACTGCCTGATCGAGCTCGCCGACGACCGGGAGGGCGCGGCCCCCGGCGAGGCGGTGAGCATCCAACCCCTTCATCGACTGCCATGAGGCGCCGACCCCCCATGACCCTGACCAACCCGTCCCTGACCCATCTCAACGCCCGTGGCGAGGCCCACATGGTCGATGTCGCCGACAAGCCGGAGAGTCGCCGGGAGGCCTCGGCCTCCGGGCTCATCCGCATGCGGCCCGCGACCCTGGCGCTGCTCGCCGAGGGCGGGCTGCCCAAGGGCGACGTCCTGGCCACGGCGCGCATCGCCGGCATCCAGGCCGCCAAGCGCACCCACGAGCTGATTCCCCTCTGCCACGCCCTGGCGCTCTCCAAGGTCGCCGTCGACTTCGACCTCGACGAGCACAACGCCTGCGTCCACGTCACCGCGACCTGCCGCCTCAACGGCCGCACCGGCGTCGAGATGGAGGCCCTGACCGCGGTCTCCGTGGCCTGCCTGACCCTCTACGACATGTGCAAGGCGGTGGACAAGGAGATGGAGATCGGGGCCATCCACCTGGAGACCAAGACCGGCGGC
>JAWWBV010000604.1:0-2000 GCA_033720795.1 Halomonas sp.
AACTGCTGGGCGAAGAGTTTCTCGTTGCACTCCAGGAGCGCCTGGGTGGGATTGACCACCAGCACGCCCTCGCGCTCGGCGAAGCCCAGCAGGTAGACGGCATTGAGGAAGTGGCCGTCGACCGGCGGGTCCTTGCGCATCAGGACGACATCGAGCTCGGCCAGGGGCCCCACCTCGGGCTCGCCCAGGTCGTACCAGTGCGCGGGATCGCGGTGCACCCGGAGATCGCGCAGCCGACCGAAGGCGCGCCCCTCGCGCAGGAACAGGTCCTCCTGCTCGAGGTAGTAAAGCGACCAGCCACGATCCTGGGCCGCCCACAGCATGGCCAGGCTGGTGTCCTTCTTGTAGGTGAGGTCGGCGATGGGGTCCATCACCACGCCGATCTTCAGCGCGCGTTCGCTCATGGCGTCGTGTTTCCGGTCGGGGAGTGAATGCGCTCAGTATGCCGCAGCGGCCAGCGACGCACCAAGCTGGGAGGGCGCTGCGGCGTGCGCGGTACGGTGCAGTACCGCTCGGGGCTGATACGGCGACAGGCCTGCGAGCGGGGCCGGCCCTCCGGAGGCGCTGTGAACCCCTCCCTGGGCGCTACTTTTGCCCTCCATGGCAAAAGACCTCCTCTTCGGCCTGTCCCCGGCGCCCCTCGCTAGCCGCGCAGGACCACCGAGCGAACCACCGGGCTACTCCCCGCTCGGCGCCAGCCGGATACCGCCGGGCTCCAGGAGGATGCGCCGCTGCTTGTAGAGCCGCCCGATGGCCTGCTTGAAGGCGTTCTTGCTCACCCCCAGGCGCGCCTTGATCTCTCCCGCGTCGCTCTTGTCGCCCAGCGGCAGGTAGCCGCCGCTCTCGCGCAGCGCCTTGAGCACCTGCTCGCCGACCACGTCGAGGCGCGCCGGCCCCGGCGGCAGCAGCGACAGGTCCAGGCGCCCGTCGTCGCGCACGCGTTTCACGTAGCCGGCGAGTCGCTGGCCGCGGCGCAGCGGCCGGTTCACGTCGTCGCGGTAGAGCAGGCCCCAGAAGCGCTGATCGACCACCACCTTGTAGCCCAGGTCGGTCTGGTCGGCGATCACCAGCGCCACCTCGTCGCCCGCCGCCAGGCCCTCGGCCTCGTCGGCCAGGAAGCGGTCGAGGCGCTGGGAGGCGACCGGCCGGCCCTGCTGATCCTCATAGATCATCACCAGCACCCGCCGACCCACGCTGGGGCGGAAGCGCTGCTCGCCATAGGGCAGCAGCAGGTCGCGGGAGTGGCCCCAGTCGAGGAAGGCGCCGGTCTCGTTGACGGTGACCACCTCGAGATAGACCACCTCGCCGACGGCGGCCCGGGGCGCGCGATGGCGCCGTGGCGCGGCGGCAGGCGGGGCGGAGGAGCGCGGCGAGCGGCGGTCTCGGGAATCGGGCATGGTGGGGCGTCCGGTAGAGAGTGGGGGGAGCGGGAAAGCGTGGGAGCGAGCTCAGAGATCGCCGAAGCGGGCCTGCAGCAGCGACAGCGCCACCACCGGCGCGGTCTCGGTGCGCAACACGCGCGGGCCGAGGGAGAGCGGGGCGAAGCCGGAAGTGCGAGCGGCCTCGACCTCGGCCTCGGCGAGCCCACCCTCCGGGCCGATCAGCACGGCGACGCTGGCGGGCGCCTCGGCCTGCTCCAGCGCCCCGGCGGTGCCGGGGTGCAGCACCAGGCGCAGCGCCTCGTCGCGGGCGGCAAGCCACTCGCCAAGGCCCATCGGGGCATGCACCGGCGGCAGGGTCGCCCGGCCGCACTGCTCGCAGGCGCTGGCCGCCACGGCCTGCCAGTGGGCGAGCTTCTTGGCCGCCCGCTCGCCCTTGAGCCGCACGTCGCCGTGCTCGGTGTAGAGCGGGGTGATGGTCGCCACGCCGAGCTCGACCGCCTTCTGGATGGCGTAGTCCATGCGATCCCCCTTGGAGATCGCCTGGCCGAGATGCACCGCCAGCGGCGACTCGCCGCGCCCCGGTTCGACGGCCTCGAGGCGCGCCACCACCCGCTTGCG
>JAWWBV010000605.1:0-1996 GCA_033720795.1 Halomonas sp.
CTTACCGACCCTCAGGTCGCCGAGTTCCTCAGCCGCTTCGACGCCGGCTCGCTGGTCTCCGTCGAGGGCGTGCCCGCCGGCACCGAGAACAGCACCTTCTTCGTCACCACCGACCGGCGTGAGCTGGTGCTTACCCTGTTCGAGCAGGGCGAGCACGAGGAGCTGCCGTTCTTCGTCGACCTGCTCGACTACCTGGACGAGCACCGCCTGCCGGTCCCGGGCCCCCTCCACGATCGCGACGGCGTGGCCCTGCACACCCTGGCCGGCAAGCCGGCGCTGCTGTTCCCCCGGCTGCCCGGCAAGCACCCCAAGGCGCCGAACCTCGCCCAGTGCCGCGAACTGGGCGACGCCCTGGGGCGCATGCACGCGGTCTCCCGGCACTTCCCCGGCCACCGGCCCAACCCCCGGGACCTGCACTGGCTGCTGCCCATGCACCACAAGGTGCTGGGCTATCTGTCGCCGGAGGACCAGGCGCTGATGAAGGACGAGGTCGAGACCTACCAGGGCTTCTTCGGCGGCGCGCCGGACCTGCCCCAGGGCGCCCTGCACGGCGACCTCTTCCGCGACAACACCCTGTTCGACGGGGATCGCCTGGGCGGGCTGATCGACTTCTACAACGGCTGCACCGGCGACCTGCTGTTCGACCTGGCCATCGTCATCAACGACTGGGCCACCGAGCCCGACGGCCGCCTGGACCCGGCCCGCCACGACGCCCTGCTCAGGGCCTACCAGGCGCGCCGGCCGCTCACCGCCGCCGAGCGCGAGGCCTGGCCGATGATGCTGCGCCTGACCGCACTGCGCTACTGGCTCTCCCGGCTGCTGGTGGTCTACGTCGATCCGCCGGCCCACGACCTCACGCCCCACGACCCCGACCAGTTCCGCACCGTCCTCAAGGCGCGCCTGGAGCACGGTGCGCTGCCGCTACCGGAAGGAGACGCATGAGTCAGCCCAAGAGCAAGGCCGGACCGGCCCAGCAGGCGCGCCGCACCTGGAACATCGACCAGTGGGGCAGCGGCTACTTCGACGTCAACGACGAGGGCCAGGCCCTGGTGCGCCCGCTGGGCAGCGACGACGACGGCCCCGCCCTGCCCCTGCAGCCGCTGGTCCACAAGCTGCGCGAGGCCGGCCTGCGCCTGCCGGTGCTGGTGCGCTTCACCGACATCCTGCATGACCGGGTCGAGCAGCTCTGCGCCGCCTTCGACACCGCCATGCAGGAAGAGGCCTTCGCGGGCGGCTACACCGCCGTCTACCCGATCAAGGTCAACCAGCAGCGCCGGGTGGTCGAGTCGATCCTCGGCACCTACGAGCGCGGCCGCGGCCGCGTGGGCCTCGAGGCCGGCAGCAAGCCGGAGCTGCTGGCGGTGCTCGCGCTCTCCGCCGACGGCTCCTCGCTGATCGTCTGCAACGGCTACAAGGATCGCGAGTACATCCGCCTGGCGCTGATGGGCGAGAAGATCGGCCACCGGGTCTACCTGGTGGTGGAGAAGCTCTCGGAGCTGCCGCTGATCCTCGAGGAGGCGCGCCGCCTCGGCGTCACCCCGCGCATCGGCCTGCGCGCCCGGCTCTCCTCGGTGGGCCGCGGCCGCTGGCAGGACACCGGCGGCGAGAAGTCCAAGTTCGGCCTCACCGCCAGCCAGATCCTCACCGTGGTGGCGCAGCTGCGCGAGGCCGAGGCCCTGGAGAGCCTGCAGCTGGTGCACTTCCACCTCGGCTCGCAGATCGCCAACATCCGCGACATCCAGCGCGGCCTGCGCGAGTGCGCCCGCTTCTACCAGAGCCTGGTGGAGCTGGGCGCCCCGGTGGACACCGTGGACGTCGGCGGGGGCCTGGGCATCGACTACGAGGGCACCCGCTCGCGCAGCTTCTGCTCGGCCAACTACTCGATGCTCGAGTACGCCCGCAACGTGGTGGCGGCCTTCGCCCAGGCCTGCGCCGAGCAGGAGCTGCCCCAGCCGCACATCATCAGCGAGTCCGGCCGCGCCCTGACCGCCCACCA
>JAWWBV010000606.1:0-1995 GCA_033720795.1 Halomonas sp.
CTGGCCCGGCAGCAGCAGGTCGTTCTTCCACTGGGAGATCTGCTGCTGCACGGCGTTGATCTGGTCGGCGTCGACCTGGGCATCCTTGTTCATCAGGTCGCGCAGCAGCGCCTTGGCGTCCTCCGGGTCGAACAGCGAGAAGCCCGGCCGGTAGCCGAGCGCCTTGAGCTCGCTGCGGATGATGTTGAGCCCGAGGTTGTGGAAGGTGGAGACGGTCAGGCCGTGCCCCTCCTTGCCCTTGAGCATGCTGCCCACCCGCTCCTTCATCTCCCGGGCGGCCTTGTTGGTGAAGGTCACCGCGGCGATGCGCCGGGCGCTCATGCCGCACTCCTGCACCAGGTAGGCGATCTTGGTGGTGATCACGCTGGTCTTGCCCGAGCCCGCCCCGGCGAGCACCAGGCAGGGACCGTCGATGTAGCGCACGGCCTCCTGCTGGCGGGGGTTGAGGCCGGCGACCCGGCGCTTGATGGACATGGACATCAGGCATTCCTCGCAGGCGCGTGGGGGGCGGTAATCGGGTGGCCGGCCTCAGCAGGGTCGCCGTCTGGAAGGGCGGCGCCCGGGAGGCCGGCCCCCGGAAGCCCGGCGCCCACGAACTCGAGCTGGCGCCACGCCTCGAAGACCACCACCGCGCAGGCGTTGGAGAGGTTCAGGCTGCGGCTCTCGGGGAGCATGGGGATGCGCAGGCGTCGGGCCTCGGGCAGGGCATCGAGCATGGCCTGGGGCAGGCCCCGGGTCTCGGGGCCGAACACCAGGGCGTCGCCCTCGCGATAGCGGGGCTCGTGGTAGCCGGTGCGCCCGCGGGTCGAGACGGCGAAGACCCGTGCCGGTGCCACGGCGGCGAGGAAGGCGGCCCAGTCGGCATGCACGCGCACCCGGGCCCACTCGTGATAGTCGAGCCCGGCACGCCGCAGGCGCTTGTCGTCCAGTTCGAAGCCCAGCGGCTCGATCAGGTGCAGCCGGAAGCCGGTGTTGGCGCAGAGCCGGATCAGGTTGCCGGTATTGGGCGGGATCTCGGGCTGGTAGAGCACCACGTCAAGCATCAGCGACTCCTGATAGGAAGGGCGTACAACGCGCTCGGGCCCCGCGTGGGGCCCGAGAGAGGATCGCCTGGCGCGGGCATCGCGCCGCCGGGCCTCAGTCGGCGCGCACGCCGTAGCGGTCGCGGTAGGCGCGGATCGCCTCGGCGTGGACCTTGAGCGACTCGCCGGCGTGCTGCTCGAGGTACTCGAGCACCAGGTCCAGGGTGACGATGCTGACCACCGGCATGCCGTAGGTGGCCTCGACCTCCTGGATGGCGCTGCGCGGATCGTTCTCGTCGCGGCCGCGCTCCTGGCGATCCAGGGCGATCACCACCCCTGCCGCCTTCGCGCCCGCGTCGTCGATCAGGCCCATCACCTCGCGGATCGCGGTGCCGGCGGTGATCACGTCGTCGATGATCAGGATGCGCCCGGCGAGCTCGGCGCCGACGATGTTGCCGCCCTCGCCATGCGCCTTGGCCTCCTTGCGGTTGAAGGCGTAGGGCAGGTCGCGGTCGTGGTGGTCGGCCAGCGCCACGGCGGTGGTGGCGGCCAGCGGAATGCCCTTGTAGGCGGGCCCGAAGAGCACGTCGATCTCGAGGTCGCTGTCGGCGATGGCCTGGGCGTAGAAGCGGCCCAGCTCGGCCAGGGCGCGGCCGGTGCGGAACAGGCCGGCGTTGAAGAAATAGGGGCTGACGCGCCCGGACTTCAGGGTGAACTCGCCGAAGCGCAACACGCCCTGTTCGATGGCGAACTCGATGAAAGCCTGCTGGTAGGGTTGCAGGGACGATGCAGTGCGCGGGTCCGCCACGGAGCCTCCTATCACGTTTATCGGCTGACGCCATTTACCCAAACGTCGAAACGTCGGGTATCATACACGCGCGACGCAAAAGGGACCACGTATGAAAATCGCCACCATCAATGTCAACGGCATCCGCGAAGCGGTCGGACGGGGCTTCCTCGACTGGCTGGCCAA
>JAWWBV010000607.1:0-1992 GCA_033720795.1 Halomonas sp.
CCGCTACGACTCCCACGACCAGACCCTGGTCGATGAACGCGTCGCCCAGTTCCGCGACCAGATGCGCCGCTATCTCGCCGGCCAGCTCGGCGAGGAGGAGTTCCTGCCGCTGCGCCTGCAGAACGGCCTCTATATCCAGCGTTACGCCCCCATGCTGCGTATCGCCATCCCCTACGGCATGCTGGCCGCCTACCAGCTGCGCAAGCTGGGCGAGATCGCCGCTCGCTACGATCGCGGCTACGGCCACTTCACCACCCGCACCAACCTGCAGCTGAACTGGCCGAAGATCGAGGACGTGCCGGACATCCTCGCCGAGCTGGCCAGCGTGCAGATGCACGCCATCCAGACCAGCGGCAACGACATCCGCAACACCACCACCGACCAGTTCTCGGGGATCGCCGCCGACGAGGAGGTCGATCCGCGCCCCTGGTGCGAGCTGATCCGCCAGTGGTCGACCTTCCACCCGGAGTTCGCCTACCTGCCGCGCAAGTTCAAGATCGCCGTCACCGGCGCCGAAGACGATCGCGCCGCCATCCAGGTCCACGACGTCGGGCTGCGCCTGTGGCGCGATCGCGACGGCGAGGTGCGCATCAAGGTGCTGGCCGGCGGCGGGCTCGGGCGCACGCCGATGATCGCCGAGACGGTGCGCGAGGACCTGCCCTGGCAGCACCTGCTCACCTACCTCGAGGCCCTGGTGCGGGTCTACAACCAGTTCGGCCGCCGCGACAACAAGTTCAAGGCGCGCATCAAGATCCTGGTCAAGGCGCTGGGCGTCGACGAGTTTCGCCGCCGCGTCGAGGAGGAGTGGGCCCACCTCAAGGATGGCCCCCAGACCCTCACCGCCGAGGCGCTCGAGGCGGTGGCCGAGCACTTCGTCGAGCCGGAGCGCCGTGCGGTGCCGGCCGAGGCCATCGAGGCCTATGAGCGGCTGCGTGGCGAGAACCGCGCCTTCGCCCGCTTCGTCACCAACAACGTCACCGACCACAAGGTGGCCGGCTACAAGGCGGTGACCCTGTCGCTGAAGCGCCGCGAGCACTCGCCGGGCGACGTCACCTCCGAGCAGATGGCCGCGGTGGCGGACCTCGCCGACGAGTTCGGCTACGGCGAGCTGCGGGTCACCCACGAGCAGAACCTGGTGCTCACCGACGTGCCGGTGGATCGCATCGAGGAGCTCTGGCAGCGCCTCGAGGCGCTGGGCATGGCCAACCCCACCGTGGGCACCCTGGCCGATCTGATCTGCTGCCCCGGGGGCGACTACTGCGGCCTGGCCAACGCCAAGTCGATCCCGGTCGCCCACGCCATCCAGGAGCGCTTCGAGGACCTCGACTTCCTCTACGACCTGGGCCCCCTGGAGCTCAACATCTCCGGCTGCATGAACGCCTGCGGCCATCACCACGTCGGCCACATCGGCATCCTCGGCGTCGACAAGAAGGGCGAGGAGTACTACCAGATCTCGCTGGGCGGCAGCCAGGGCAACGGCGCCTCCCTCGGCAAGATCCTCGGCCCCTCCTTCTTCCGCGAGGACGTGCCGAGCGTGATCGACAAGCTGCTGCAGGTCTATGTCGGCAGCCGCCAGCCCGACGAGACCTTCCTCGACACCTATCGCCGCATCGGCCTCAAACCCTTCAAGGAGCGTGTCTATGCCTGAGCAAATTGCCACTCGCCCGCTGATCGTCGATGGCCGCCCGGTGGAGGCCGACTGGCCCCGCCACGACGGCGACTCCGCCCCGGCCGAGGGCCCGGCCCTGGTGCGCCTGGATGTCTGGCAGGCCGCCGGGCGTCGCGCCGACCTGGCGCCCTGGCTGCCGAGCGACACCGAGCTCACGCCGGAACTGGCCGAGGAACTCAAGCAGGCACCGCTGATCGGCGTCGACTTCCCGAAGTTCACCGACGGTCGCGGCTACTCCATCGCGCGCCTGCTGCGCGAGCGCCACGGCTACCCGGGCCAGATCCGCGCCGTCGGCGACGTGCTGATCGATCAGCTCTTCTACC
>JAWWBV010000608.1:0-1987 GCA_033720795.1 Halomonas sp.
CGCAGGATGCGGGCGCCCCGCTCCACCGCCAGGGCGGAGAGCGCCAGGCCGCCGGCGAGGCGCTCCTCCACCGGCCGCCCCAGCACCTTGCCGATCATGCTCTTGCGCGACATGCCGACCAGCAGCGGCAGGCCGAGCCCCGCCACGCGCTCCATCTGTTTGAGCAGGCGCAGGTTGTGCTCCACCGACTTGGCGAAGCCGAAGCCGGGGTCGAGCAGCAGGCGCTCGCGCCGCAGCCCGGCGGCCTCGCAGGCCGCCACCCGCTGCGCCAGGAAGTCGGCCACGGCCTCCTCCACCGGCGCCTCATAGTGCGGGTCCTGCTGCATGTCGCCGGGCTCGCCGAGCATGTGCATCAGGCACACCGGCAGGCCACTGGCGATCGCCGCCGACAGCGCGCCCTCGCGGCGCAGGTTGCGCACATCGTTGATCATCCCCGCCCCGGCCTCGGCCGTCGCCGTCATCACCTCGGGCGTACTGGTATCCACCGAGACCAGGGCATCGAACTCGCGCACCAGCGCCTCGACCACCGGCACCACCCGATCCAGCTCCTGCTGGACCGACACCGGCTCGGCGCCCGGGCGCGTGGACTCGCCGCCCACGTCGATGATCGCGGCCCCTTCGGCCAGCATGCGCTCGGCATGGCGCAGGGCGTCGTCCGGCACCGCGTGGCGCCCGCCGTCGGAGAAGGAGTCGGGGGTGACGTTGAGGATCCCCATGACGCGGGGAAAGGAGAGGTCGAGGCGGTGCCGGCCGCACTGCAGGTGGGTCGCTGTGCTGGTATCCATCGTCTTCCTGTTGGTCGAACGGCAAAGGCGCCCCGCAGGGCGCCTGAGAGTACTGCCGGAGTGGCTCAGCTGCCGGCCGGGCCACCCAGCGGGTCAGAGGGTCGACGCGAGGGCGTGTCGTCGTCCTCGGCGTCGTCGCTCGCTGCCGGGCCCGTCTCGGCACGCGGCTCGCCGCCGGTGGGGGCGCCGCCGCTCGGGTCGTCCCAGCCCTCGGGGGGACGCGGGTCGCGGCCTTCCATGATGTCCTTGAGCTGAGTGGAGTCGATGGTCTCGTACTTCATCAGCGCCTCGGCCATGGCGTCCAGCTTGTCGCGGTTCTCGCTGAGGATCTGCTGGGCCTGCTCGTAGCAGCCGTCGATGATCTTGCGCACCTCCTTGTCGAGCCTGGAGGTGGTCTCGCCGGACTTGAGCTTGCCGCCCTGGCCGGGGCCGCCGAGGAACTGGTGGGACTCGTCCTCGTCGTACATGATCGGGCCCATCTCCTCGGAGAGGCCCCACTTGGCGACCATGTTGTGGGCCAGCTCGGTGGCGCGCTTGATGTCGTTGGAGGCGCCGGTGGTAACGCCGTTCGGCCCCAGGGTCATCTCCTCGGCGATGCGGCCGCCGAACAGCGAGCAGATCTGGCTGATGATCTGCTGGCGCGACAGGCTGTAGCGATCCTCCTCGGGGAGGAACATGGTCACGCCGAGCGCCCGGCCGCGGGGGATGATGGTCACCTTGTAGACCGGGTCGTGCTCCGGCATCACCAGGCCGATGATGGCGTGGCCCGACTCGTGATAGGCGGTGTTGAGCTTCTCCTTGTCGGTCATGACCATGGACTTGCGCTCGGCGCCCATCATGATCTTGTCCTTGGCGAGCTCGAGCTCCTCCATGCCCACCAGGCGCTTGTTGCGACGCGCGGCGAACAGCGCGGCCTCGTTGACCAGGTTGGCCAGGTCGGCGCCGGAGAAGCCGGGCGTGCCGCGGGCGATCAGCGACGGCTTGACGTCGTCGGCCAGCGGCACCTTGCGCAGGTGCACGTTGAGGATGTGCTCGCGGCCGCGGATGTCGGGCAGCGGCACCACCACCTGGCGGTCGAAGCGGCCCGGGCGCAGCAGCGCCGGGTCGAGGACGTCGGGACGGTTGGTGGCGGCGATGACGATGATGCCCTCGTTGGCCTCGAAGCCGTCCATCTCGACCAGCAGCTGGTTCAGGGTCTGCTC
>JAWWBV010000609.1:0-1987 GCA_033720795.1 Halomonas sp.
CACACGTCTACCTCGATTATGCCGCCACCACCCCGGTCGACCCGCGGGTCGCGGAGGTCATGAGCCGCTACCTCACCCTGGACGGCATCTTCGCCAACCCCGCCTCGCGCAGCCACATGCTGGGCTGGCAGGCGGAGCAGGCGGTGGAGAGCGCGCGCCGCCAGGTCGCCGACCTGATCGGCGCCGATCCCCGCGAGATCGTCTGGACCAGCGGCGCCACCGAGGCCGACAACCTGGCGCTGACCGGCTTCATGCGCGCCAACCGCGCCCGGGGCCGCCACCTGGTCACCTCCATCATCGAGCACAAGGCGGTAGTCGATACCGCCAAGGCGCTGGAGGACGAGGGCTTCGAGGTGACCTGGCTCGCCCCGGGCCGCGACGGGCGCATCACGCCGCAGCAGCTTGGCGAGGCGATGCGCGAGGACACCGTCCTGGTCTCGCTGATGGCGGTGAACAACGAGCTCGGCGTCATCCACGACCTGGCGGCGCTCGCCGAGGTGGCCCACGCCGGCGGCGCGACCTTCCACGTCGACGCCGCCCAGGCGGTGGGGCGCATCCCGCTGGACGTGGCGCGCCTCGGCATCGATCTGATGTCGCTCTCGGGCCACAAGGCCTACGGCCCCAAGGGCATCGGCGCGCTCTACGTGAAGCGCGACCCGGACCTGCGCCTCGAGGCGCTGATCCACGGCGGCGGCCACGAGCGCGGCATGCGCTCCGGCACCCTGCCGACCCACCAGATCGCCGGCATGGGCGAGGCCTTCGCCCTGGCCGCCGCCGAGGGCGAAGCCGACCAGGAGCGCATCGCCGGACTACGCGATCGGCTGCTGGAGGGCCTCGACGACCTCGACGGCATCCACCGCAACACCGCCATCGAGGCGGCGGTGCCCAACATCCTCAACCTGGCCTTCGAGGGCGTGGACGGCGAATCGCTGCTGATGACCCTGCGCGACATCGCGCTCTCGACCGGCTCGGCCTGCAACTCGGCCAGCGTCGAGCCCTCCTACGTATTGAAGGGCATCGGCGTGCCGCGCCCCCTGGCGCTGGCCTCACTGCGCTTCAGCTTCGGCCGCTTCACCACCGAGGCCGACATCGACCGCACTCTGGACGCCCTGCGGCACGCCCTCACGGGGCTGCGTCGCCGGGCGATCTGACCCAACCCGACCAGGAGAGAGACCATGGCGCATCTTTCGATCACCACGTCCGCCGCCGAGCAGATCCGCCGGGTACTCGACGAGCGCGGCCACGGCCTGGGCCTGCGGGTCTCGGTCAAGCCCAGCGGCTGCTCCGGCTACAGCTACGTGCTCGACTTCGCCGACGAGGCCGCCAACGACGACGTCAGCTTCGAGGAGCACGGCGTGACCGTCTTCGTCGCCCCCGAGGCGCTGGAGATGCTCGACGGCAGCGAAGTCGACTACGTCAGCGAGGGGCTCAACCGCTTCTTCCGCTTCAACAACCCCAACGTCAAGGACGAGTGCGGCTGCGGCGAGAGCTTTACCGTCTGACCGGCGGCGAGCCCTGCACGATTGTTCAACCTCGGGTCGGGGCGTTATACTCCCCGACCCGTCGGCGAACCGCGCCGCCACGCTATGACCCGATTCGCCGCGCCGTCCCACCCTCCCGCAGCGGAGTCCCGGGCGGCGCGGCGCTATCCCTCGTCGCCGGACGCCGATATCGCGTCGCAGACGACCACCGCTTCCATCCTACGCTAGCCCCATCCGCGGCTAGCCAGCACCCAACCGGAGACATGCCCCATGGCTAACCAGCGCACCCTGTCCATCATCAAGCCCGACGCCGTTGCCAAGAACGTGATCGGCGAGATCGAGAGCCGTTTCGAGAAGGGCGGCCTGAAGATCGTGGCCGCCAAGATGATGCAGCTCTCCGAAGAGAAGGCCGGCGGTTTCTACGCCGAGCACAAGGAGCGCCCCTTCTTCAAGGATCTGGTCGGCTTCATGACCTCCGGCCCGGTGATCGTGCAGGTGCTCGAGGG
>JAWWBV010000610.1:0-1986 GCA_033720795.1 Halomonas sp.
GGTGCCCTGCAGCCAGCCCTTGCCCCAGAAGCCGCCGCTGCCGATGGCGGTGGTCGACTGGATGATGTTCCAGCCCGCGCCCAGCGGGTCGCTCTCCGGGTCGAGGAAGGTCAGCACGCGCTGGCGCTGGTAGTCGTGGAGGTTGATCCACAACAGCGGCAACGCCGCCGCCGCCAGGGCCCCACAGAAGAGGATGAAGCGCCAGGAGAGTCCCGCCAGCACCACCACCAGCACCCCTGCCGTCGCCACCAGCAGGGAGGTGCCGAGGTCGGGCTGGCGGGCGATCAGCACCACCGGCAGGCCGATGATCACCGCGCATACGGCCAGGTCGCGCCAGCGCGGCGGCAGCACCTGGCGGCTCAGCCAGGCGGCCACCATCATCGGCATGGCGAGCTTCATCAGCTCCGAGGGCTGGAAACGGATCACGCCGGGAATCACCAGCCAGCGCTGGGCCCCCATGCCCATGTCGCCGATCAGCTCCACCGCCACCAGCATGCCGAGCCCCGCCAGGTAGACCAGCGGCGTCCAGCGCAGCAGCGTCGTCGTGGAGAGCTGCGCGAGCCCGACCATCACCACCAGGGCGACGCCGAAGCGGATGGCCTGGGCGGTGACCACCGAGAAGTGCTGGCCGCTGGCGCTGTAGAGCACGACCAGCCCCGCCAGCATCAGCACCAGCAGCATGCCGAGCAGCCAGGGGTCGAGGTGGATGCGCTCCCACAGACTGCGCCGGCGGGCGATGCCGCTCAGCGAGGGTTTCACGGGATGGCTGCGCAGGCCACGCGTCAGTTCGCTCCAGATCATCGATCAATCTCCCGCCACGCGGTCGTCTTCGCGCTCCAGTGCCTTGCGCACCTCGTCACTGTCCGGCGCCTCGTCATCGAGCAGCCAGGCATCGGTCATCGCCTTGGCAAGGTGGGCGGCATGGGTGCTGCCGCCCCCGGCATTCTCGACGATCACCGCCACGGCGATCTCGGGCGCCTCCACCGGCGCGAAGGCCATGAACAGGGCGTGGTCGCGCAGCCGTTCCTTGAGTTCACCGGCGTTATATTTCTCGTTCTGGCCCAGGGAGAAGACCTGGGCGGTGCCGGACTTGCCGGCCATTCGGTACTCGAGGTCGCCACCGATCCGACGCGCCGTGCCCTCGCGCCCCGAGACGACCTTTTCCATGCCGGAGAAGACGCTGTCCCACCACGCCTCGTTGCCAAGCTCGATGTCCGGTGGCGTATCGGGGAGATCGATCGGCACCTGCTGCTCGCCGATGCGCGCCGCCAGGCGCGGCTTGACCCACTCGCCGCGGTTGGCCAGCACCGCCGTGGCGGTGGCGAGCTGCAGCGGCGTCACCTGCAGGTAGCCCTGGCCGATGCCCACCGAGAGCGTCTCGCCGGGATACCAGGGCTGATTGAAGCGCCCGCGCTTCCAGGTGCGCGACGGCATCAGGGCATCGCTCTGCCCCTGCACGTCGTGGGCGACCCGCTCGCCGAAGCCGAAGGCGGTCAGGTTCTCGTGGATGAGGTCGATCCCGAGCTCATGGGCCAGCGAAGAGAAGTAGGTGTTGTTGGAGACGGCCAGCGCCCGCTCCAGGTCGACCCGGCCATGCCCCCAGCGCAGCCAGTTGCGGTAGCGCCGCGAGTCGTTGGGCAGCTGGAAGTAGCCGGGATCGTAGATCACCTCGCCCGGTGTGATCGCGCCCTCCTTGAGGCCGGTGATGGCCATGAACGGCTTGATCGTCGAGCCCGGCGGGTAGTGGCCGCGGATGGCGCGGTTGTAGAGCGGCAGGTCCAGGTCCTCCTGCAGCGCCCGGTAGGAGGCGACGTCGATACCGGTAACGAACTGATTGCTGTCGAACCCCGGCACCGACGCCAGGGCGAGGATCTCGCCGGTGGCCGGTGCAATGGCGACGATCGAGCCACGGCGCCCGTCGAGCAGCTCCACGGCGAGTTTCTGCAGCTCGCTGTCCAGCGTCAGGGTCAGGTCGCGCCCGGGCAC
>JAWWBV010000611.1:0-1983 GCA_033720795.1 Halomonas sp.
GGAGCCCCAGGACGCCTGGTCGCGCCTCAGCGAGGCCTTCCAGTGGCAGGCCGACGCCGACCATCCGCGCGTCCAGCACTGGATCGAGCACTATCGCCAGAGCCCGCACAACATCGCCGAGATCACCGAGCGGGCCCGGCCCTGGCTCGCCTGGATCACCGAGCGCGTCGAGGAGCGGAAGCTCCCGGGCGAGATCGCCCTGATTCCGTTCATCGAGAGCTCGTTCGACCCCACCGCGCGCAGCCATCGCGGCGCCAGCGGCCTCTGGCAGTTCATGCCGGGTACCGGCAACGCCCTGGGCCTGCGCCGTGGTGGCGGCTACGACGGCCGCCTCGACGTGGCGCGCTCCACCCATGCCGCCCTGGACTACATCGAGATGCAGGCCGACCAGTGGTACGAGGGCGACATCGAGCTCTCCCTGGCCGCCTACAACGCCGGCGCCGGCAACGTCAACCGGGCGCGCAGCGCCGCGCTCGCCCAGGGCAAGACCGGCAGCTACTGGGATCTCGATCTGCCGCGGGAGACCATGAACTACGTCCCCAAGCTGATCGCCATCGCGACGATCATCGCCGATCCCGAGCGCTACGGCGTCGCCCTGCCCGAGATCGAGGCCGAGCCGGCCGTGGCCGAGGTGCCGGTGACCCGCTCCCTGGCCCTCGGCGAAGTCGCCCAGCTCGCCGGCGTCTCCCGCGCGGAACTCGAGGAGCTCAACCCCGGCCTGCTCGGCAACCGCGCCGACCCGCGCCGGGTGACGCGCCTGCTGGTGCCCGCCGAGAGCGCCACCCAGATGGTCGCCCGCCTGCGCAGCGACACCCCCGACCGCGCGACCGGGCGCAACGACGAGACCTACGTGGTACGCCGGGGCGACAGCCTCTCGGCGATCGCCTCACGCCACTCCGTGGCCCTGGCCGACCTGGCTCGCTGGAACGGCATCGAGCGGCCCGATACTTTACAACCGGGGCAACAGCTGACACTTTCCGGTAGTTGATGAACGGGGCCCGGCCCCGCCCTGCTACAAGGATGATGATCGATGCGACATGCTGCCCCTGGACTGGGCCTGCTGCTGAGTGCCCTGCTCGGCGGGCCGGCCCTGGCGGCCGAGCCCGCCGAGGTGCCGACCGTGCATGGCCTGGCGCTCTACGGCGACCCGGCCCTGCCCGCCGACTTCCCGCACCTGCCCCACGCCGACCCCGAGGCGCCGACCGGGGGCAGTCTGGTGCGCTCGGCCATCGGCAGCTTCGACTCGACCAACCCCTTCATCATCCGCGGCACCCCGGCCACCGGGCTGACCGAGATCTACGACACCCTGCTGACCCAGAACCCCGACGAGCCCTTCTCGATGTACGGCCTGCTCGCCGAGGGCGTGCGCCTGGACCCGGATCGCCAGTGGATCGAGTTCGATCTGCATCCCGAGGCGCGCTTCCACGATGGCCACCCGGTCACCGCCGAGGACGTGATCTTCAGCTTCGAGACCCTGACCGAACAGGGCCAGCCGTTCTACGCGGCCTACTACGCCGACGTGGTGGACATCCGGGCCGTGGACGAGGACACCGTGCACATCGATCTGGCCGACAGCGAATCCCGCGAGCTGCCGCTGATCCTGGGCCAGCTGCCGATCCTGCCGGCCCACTACTGGGAAGGTCGGGACTTCGAGGCGACCACCCGAGACGCCCTGCTCGGCTCGGGCCCCTACCGCATCGCCACGGTGGAGCCTGGCCGGCGCATCGTCTACGAGCGCGTGGCGGACTACTGGGGGCAGGACCTGCCGGTCAACCGCGGCCGCCACAACATCGAGCGGCTGGTCTACGACTACTACCGCGACCAGACCGTCGCCCTGGAGGCCTTCAAGGCAGGCAACCTCGACCTGCGCATCGAGACCAGCGCCCGCAACTGGGCCACCGCCTACGACTTCCCGGCCCTCGACGCCGGCTTCGTGAAGCGCCTCGAGGTGCCGGACGGCCAGCCCGCCGGGATGCAGGCCTA
>JAWWBV010000612.1:0-1979 GCA_033720795.1 Halomonas sp.
CTGCGGCTCGGCCGGCACCTACTCGGTCACCCAGCCGGAGCTCGCCACCCAGCTGCGCGACAACAAGCTCGACAACCTCGAGGCCGGCCACCCCGAGATGATCGTCACCGCCAACATCGGCTGCCAGACCCACCTGGCCGGGGCCCAGCGGACCCCGGTTAGGCACTGGATCGAGATCGTCGACGAGGCACTGGCCTGATGCCCGCCTCACACTCTTAACGAGGGGCGTCGGTGGCAAGCCAAAGGGGAGGTCCTACGCCAGGGATGGCGTCGGTAGCGTACAAGGATGTATTCATAGCGCCTCCCCGCTGGCTTGCCGCCGAAGCAGCCCCGCGTCACCTGCAACTCATGGTAGCTTTCCATCAACCCAAGGAGTTCCTCCGATGAAAACCAAACCCGTGCTGACCCTGGGCGACGTCAACGCCCTGCTCGATGCCGGCCAGAAGGAAGCCGAGGCCAACGGCTGGGCCGTGACCATCGCCGTGGCCGACGACGGCGGCCACCTGCTCGGCCTGCGCCGCCTCGACGGCGCCCCGCCCTTCAGCGCCGACGTGGCCACCGAGAAGGCGCGCAATGCCGCCATCGGCCGCAAGGAGACCCAGGTCTTCGAGGACATGATCAACAACGGCCGCACCGCCTTCGTCACCGCGCCGATGCAGGCGCTGCTGGCCGGCGGCGTGCCGGTGATCGTCGAGGGCCAGGTGGCCGGCAGCGTCGGCATCTCCGGCGTCACCCCACCCCAGGACGTCCAGGTGGCCAAGGCCGCGGTCGCCGCCCTCGGCTGAGCGTTCCGAGCTCCCCCTCGAGGCCCCGCCACGGCGGGGCCTTCTTGATGCGGGCCGCCCTGGACCGTCAGGGCATGGAACTCCCCCCCGGCGTGGTCCAGACTGACAGCGTGTCCGCGCGCAGGGGGAGGAGCTCATGGCCGGAGGCTGGTCGAAAGACGGTGATGTCCAGCAGCAGATCGACGACAGCGTGCGCGACGAGCTCGAGCGCGCCAGACGGGCACTGCCTCACGGCGAGAGCGCCCGCTTCTGTCACGAGTGCGACGAGCCGATTCCCGAAGCACGACGGCAGGCCGTGCCCGGGGTACGCCTCTGCATCGATTGCCAGGCCGAATTCGACAAGCGTCGGGGACCCGTCGCTGGACACAACCGCAGAGGCAGCAAGGACAGCCAGCTGCGCTGAGACGCCACGGCCTACCCGCGCCCGCCGGACGCTACTCGGGACGCCCCTTCCCCCGCGGCGTTGCATCATGCGTGGCTCGACCCCATGGTAGACTGCACCCATTTCCTAGGCGGGAGCCCCGGCACACATGTCCCTCGACGACCTGCATCTCAACCTGCGCAACCTGACCCCGGACGACTACCCGCAGCTCAAGGCGTTGATGGATCGGGTCTACCACGACATCGGCGGCGCCTGGCCCCGGGCCACCATCGACAAGCTGATCAAGGAGTTCCCCGACGGTCAGATCCTCATCGAGGACGACGAGACCATCGTCGGCGTGGCCCTGACGGCCCTGGTCGATTACGACACCTTCTCCAACCCGCACCGCTACGACGACCTGATCGGCAAGCGCGAGACCATCCTCAACGATCCGGACGGCGACGCCATGTACGGCCTCGACGTGCTGATTCACCCGGACTACCGCGGCTACCGCCTGGGCCGGCGCCTCTACGAGGCGCGCAAGGAGCTGTGCCGCTCCATGAACCTGCGCTCGATCCTGGCCGGCGGGCGCATCCCCCACTACTACCAGCATGCCCACGAGCTCTCCCCGGCCGAGTACCTCGACAAGGTGGCCCGCAAGGAGATCCACGACCCGATCCTCTCCTTCCAGCTGGCCAACGACTTCCAGGTCAAGCGGCTGCTGCGCAAGTACCTGCCGGAGGACGAGAAGTCCCAGGGCTACGCGACCCTGCTGGAGTGGAACAACATCCTCTTCGAGCCGGCCGAGCGGGTGCTGGAGAACCGCCCGACCC
>JAWWBV010000613.1:0-1978 GCA_033720795.1 Halomonas sp.
ACCAGCGCCACGAGCGCTGCCCCCCACCAGGCGAGCCATAGCCAGCCCGCCCCCGCCGCCAGCCACAGCCCCACCCCGCCCCACCGCCAGGGGCGCGGCAGCGGCAGGCGATGGCCCAGGGCCAGCGCCCCCCAGAGCGTGGCGAGCGCGATCCCCAGCCCCAGCAGGCCCTCCAGCAGTGCCATGATCATCGTCGTCCTTGCCGGCATGATGGCGCGAGGCTACCACGACCGCGCTGCCGGGGGACAAGGCGCTCAGACGGCGGTCAGCCAGCCGGCGAAGCCCTGGAGGTCCTCGCCGAGCTCGCCTCGGGTGACCCGGTGGTAGAGCCGCTGCAGCCGGGCGGTCAGCGAGTCCTCGGGGATGGGCCGGTCCGGCGTCGGCGCTCCGGCCCGGGCGCCGAGGTGACGCCCGGCGACGCACCGGCGCTGGGCCTCGATCACCATCGGCGCCAGCCGCTCGACCGGCGCCGTCCAGTCGAGCGACGACGCCCCTTCCCTGTCGGAGATGATGGGCATCTCAGCCCTCCGGAAGCGCCGCGGTGACCATGATCTCGACCTTCCATTCGGGCTTGGCGAGCTTGGCCTCGACCGCGGCCCGCACCGGCGGGCGACCCGGCACCACCCAGCTGTCCCAGGCGGCGTTCATCTGGTCGAACTCCGCCATGCTGGTCACCCAGATCTGGGCGGCGATCAGCTGCTCCTTGGAGGTGCCGGCGCGGGCCAGCAGGTCGTCGATGCGCGCCAGCACCTGCTCGGTCTGGCCGCGCATGTCGGCGCTGGAGTCGCTCGGCACCTGGCCGGCCAGGTAGACGGTGCCGTTGTGCACGGTGATCTGGCTCATGCGGGCATTGCTGTCGTGATGGGTGACGGTCATGGCGTGGCCTCTCGTCGTGATGGCAGTCAGGCTGCGGTGAAGCCGCTCGGGGCGGGGCATGGGCATCGTCGGTTCGCGGTCATCATCGATGACCTCAAACATGCCGAGGCGGATCGTGGAACGCAAGCCGTCCCCGGGCACTGTCGGGATGGGACTCGCCCGGCCGGGTACAGATGCTAAGGTGACGCCAGTGCCCTTGCCTCATCCGGGGAGTCGACCCTGCGCCTGCCGAGACCTTCTCCCCTCGGCGTCGGCAAGGCCCGGCGGCGCCCCCTCCTCCACCACCGACTGGGAGTTCCCGATGCCCCGTTTCCCCGACCACCTGACCGGCGACGGCCCGACCAACCCCTTCCCCGGCATCCGCGTGCTGGAGCGGCGCCTGGGCCGGGAGATCCCCCACCGCCTGGGCTCCAACGAGGGACTGGACATGCCCCATCGGGCCCTGCGCGCCCACTTCGGCGACGCCATGGTCGAGCACGTCTACTGCTACGGCGATTCGGAGGCCCTGGGCGTGCGCCAGCGCCTCGCCGAGCAGCAGGGGCTCCCGGTGGAGGCGCTGCTGGTCGATGCCGGCGCCGACAGCCTGATCGCCCTGGCCCTGCGCACCGTGGCCGAGCCCGGCACCGTGGTGGTCGCCACCGCCGGCACCTACCCCACCTTCGGCTACTTCGCCAGGGGCCAGGGCTGCCGGCTGGTCGAGGTCGCCTACGACGAAGCGCCCGGGCGCCTGGCCCCGGACCTCGAGGCCCTGGCAGGGGCCGCCCGGGAGCACCGGGCGCGGCTGGTCTATCTGGCCAACCCCGACAACCCCAGCGGCCATCTCCACGACGACGCGGCCGTGCGCCGCCTGCGCGAGGCGCTGCCCGACGACTGTTGGCTGCTGCTCGACGAGGCCTATCACGACTTCCGCGAGGACGCCGACGGCCCCTTTTCCCGCGAGGTGTTGCCCGGCGTGATCCGCCTGCGCACCCTCTCCAAGGCGCACGGCCTGGCGGGGCTGCGCATCGGCTATGCCATCGCCGAGCCCGAGACCCTGGCGATGATGATGAAGGTGCGCATCCACTACGCGGTCTCGACCCTGACCCTGGCCGCCGCCGAGGTG
>JAWWBV010000614.1:0-1977 GCA_033720795.1 Halomonas sp.
GAGCAGAGCATCCTGATCGAGTGCGGCGACATCCACTTCTTCGACACCCCCCGCCCTCAATACTTTCGGCTTGGCTTCTCGGCGATCCCAGAGTCGCGCATCGAGGCCGGCATCGAGCGCCTGGCGGCGCTGATTCCTCAGTCGATTTCACGGTGACAGCCGCCAAGCCTGCCGCTTCTCATCCGTCATGGCGGCCGCCCGACTAAGCGACACCGGCCGCCTCCGCCTGCCCCAGCCGCGACAGGGCCGCGATCAGCGCCTCGAAACGCCCTCCTGCCCGACCGATGCAGACCAGCTGACACCGCCCGGAGCGCGCGGGTGCTGGCTGCGAGTTCAGCCGCCCCCCGCTGAACTGCAGCAGCCGACGCTGCTGGCGGGCCCGGCAATACAGAAAGCCCTTGGCACGCAGCAGCACATCGCCGTAGTCGAGCAGTAGGTCTCGCAGCCGATCGATATCCACGGCGCCCGGCATCGTGAGGCTGGCCGACTGCCAGCCACTTTGCGAAGCGGTATCGTGATAGAGGGCTCTGGCCGTGATGGCAGGCGACTCGATCGATCGCTCGTCAGCCGCCGAGCCTGCCCGCCCCCCCATGTCGTGGATGACGGCCGTCGCATTCAACTGTCTCAGCTCGCTCAAACGCGCGTCGACGTCATCGGCCGCGGAGAGCCGATTGACCAGGATCCGCGTCGCGGCCTGGAGCTGAGCGCGCCAGGTGTCACCGGTCAGCGGGTCATGGCGATGCGTATCGATCTGCGCGCCATCCACCAGGCACACCACCTCCTTGAGCGTGAGGCGATGGGACAGCCGGGCGATATCGGCGATACGGGCGGGGTCGGCGACCCCGCTGGTCTCGATGAACACCGCCTCCGGCGACGCCTTGAGGCGCATGGCCTTCGCCAGCTGCTCGGCCAGGGTGCCGCCCAGGGTGCAGCAGATACAGCCGTTGGTCAGCTGGATCAGCTGCTCGTCGCGGTAGTCGATGAGCTCGGCATCGATATTGATATCGCCGAAGTCGTTGATCACGATCAGGGAGTGCTCGGGTATCCCCTCACGGATCAGGGCGTTGAGATAGGTCGTCTTGCCGGCCCCGAGGAAGCCCCCGATCACCGTCAGGGGGGCCCTCACCGCATCACTCGGCGTCATGCACTCGCCCTCCCAGCACCGTGGCCACGACGCGGGCCTCCTTGAGGTCTTCCGGGGCAGACGCCAACGGGTCACGATCGAGCGCGACCATATCGGCAAACTTGCCGATCTCGAGACTGCCCACCAGATGATCCAGGCGCAGCGTATAGGCCGCCCCGAGGGTGATCATCTCCAGGGCCTCGGCCACCGAGAGCCGTTCTCGTTCGCCGAGGACCTGCCCCGTGGCCGTCTGACGCATCACCGCGCACCAGGCGGTGAACAGTGGGCCCAGCGGCGTGACCGGCGCATCGCTGTGGATGGCGGTGGGAATGCCCAGGCGCCGGGCGCTGGCCAGCGGCTCCAGGCGCTGGCAGCGCTCATGTCCCAGGGTACGCTGGCGATGGATATCGCCCCAGTAGTAGAGATGGTTGGCAAACATGTTCAGGCACAGCCCCTGCGCCGAGGCGCGGCGCAGCTGGGCATGGTCGATCACCTGACAGTGCTGGAGGGTATGGCGATGATCGCGCTTCGGCCAGAACGTCAGCGCGCCCTCCAGGGCCTCCAGCATCAGCTCGACGGCCTCGTCGCCATTGGTATGGATATGCAGCTGGAGGCCCGCCTGGTGATAGGCCTCGACCATCTCCCTGAGGGTCTCCGGCGGCGCGTTCCAGATGCCGTTGGCGTGCCCGTCGTGATAGTGGGGCCACTTGAGACGCGCGGTATAGCCCTGGATGGAGCCGTCGGTCATCAGCTTGACCGGGCCGAAGTGCAGCTTGTCGTTGCCCTGCTCGAGGCAGCCCTGCAGGCGCTCGATCCCCTCCTCCACCGACCAGGCCAGCGCCGCCATGGCCGGC
>JAWWBV010000615.1:0-1973 GCA_033720795.1 Halomonas sp.
CATCCCGGTAGAGATCGTCGATCTGGTGGCGGTGGTCGCGGAGCAGGCGGATGGTGGCGGCACGCACCCCCTCGATCTCCGGGTGCTCGGCCATCAGCAGGAAGAGCTCGAGCAGCGCCGAGGGGCGCTTGCGGAAGACGTGGCGCGAGCGGGCCTGGATATAGCCGCCCTTGATCTCGAAGCGCTCGTTGAGCGGCACCGTGGGCAGCGCCTGGCCGGCGTGCAGGATCGCCTCGTCGAAGTGCTGCAGCAGCATGTCGTTGAGGCCGGCCAGCGCCGTCACGTGGCGGTAGTAGCGCTTCATGAACTGCTCGACCGCCAGGCGCTCCGGGGTGTCGCGGAAGCCGAACAGCTCGGCGATGGTGCGCTGATGGTCGAACAGCAGCCGATCCTCGGCCCGGTCGGTGAGCATGTGCAGGGCGTAGCGAACCTGCCACAGGAAGGCCTGGCCCTGGCTCAGGATGCGCAGCTCGGCATCGTTCATGAAACTGCCGGCGACCAGGTCCTCGTAGCGCTGGGTACCGAAGTGGCGCTTGGCCACCCAGCCGATCATCTGGATGTCGCGAAGTCCTCCGGGCGAGCTCTTGATGTTGGGCTCGAGGTGGTACTCGGAGTTGTTGTAGCGGTAGTGGCGGCTGATCTGCTCCTGCCACTTGGCCTCGAAGAAGCGATCCGCCGGCCACAGCCGGTCGGTGGCGAGCCGCGCCTGCATCGCCTCGCGCAGCCGTTCGGGGCCGGCCAGGGTGCGGGTCTCGAGCAGGTTGGTGATCACCGTCACGTCGGCCTCGGCCTCGCGCTCGCAGTCGGCGAGCGAGCGCACGCTGTGGCCGATCTCCAGGCCGATGTCCCACAGGAAGGTGATGAAGGCGGTCAGCGGCTCGCGGTAGGGCGTGTCATCGTCCTCCTCGAGCAGCAGCAGCAGGTCGACGTCGGAGTGGGGGTGCAGCTCGCCGCGGCCGTAGCCGCCCACGGCGAGCAGCGCCACGCCCTCATCGGGCCAGTCATGCTGCTCCCAGGCGATGGCCAGCAGGCGGTCCAGGCACCAGGCCCGGCCGTGCACCAGATCGCGGATGTCGGCCCCGGCGCGGAAGCGCTCGTCGAGGCGGGCCTGGATGCCCCGCAGCGCCGCCTTGAAGGGGGCGATGGGGGAGCGCTCGCCGGCAAGCTCGGCTCGGAAGGCCTCGACGTCGAAGAGGCTGGTGTCGGGCGTGAAGCGATAGTGGTGCAGCAGCATGGCGTCGACTCAGCGGTCGAGGAAGGAGAGGTCTTCGTCGCGACGCGCGGTCAGCACCTCGACCCCCGTCGCGGTGACCAGCAGCGTGTGCTCCCACTGGGCGGTGAGGCTCTTGTCCTTGGTCACGGCCGTCCAGCCGTCGCGCAGCACCTTGGTCTGGTGGCCGCCGACGTTGATCATCGGCTCGATGGTGAAGCACATGCCCTCCTCGAGGGCGATGTCGGCCTCGGGGGCATAGCCGTCGTAGTGCAGGATCTGCGGGTCCTCGTGGAAGCCGGCGCCGATGCCGTGGCCGCAGAAGTCGCGCACCACCGAGTAGCCGTTCTCCTCGGCGTGGGACTGGATGGCCCGCGCCAGTTCGGAGAGGCGCGCGCCCGGGCGGACCAGGGCCATGCTGCGGTAGAGACACTCCTGGGTGACCCGGCACAGGCGCTCGCCCTGGATGCTCTCGCCGACGATGAACATCATGCTCGAATCGCCGTGATAGCCGTCGGCGGTCTTCACGGTGATGTCGATGTTCATGATGTCGCCCTTCTTCAGCTTCTTGGCGTCATCCGGGATGCCGTGGCAGACCACGTGGTTGATCGAGGTGCAGATCGACTTGGGGAAGCCGTGATAGTTCAGCGGCGCCGGGGTCGAGCCGAGCTCGTCGACGATGAAGTCGTGGCAGAGCCGGTCGAGCTCGCCGGTACTCACCCCGGCCTTCACGTGCGGGATGATCATCTCGAACACGCTGGCG
>JAWWBV010000616.1:0-1969 GCA_033720795.1 Halomonas sp.
CTGATCGAGGACACCGCCCTGCAGCATCGCTGGCTGGCCGCGACCGTCATCGTGATGCTGTTCTGGCAGCTGCGTGCCCAGGCCGTGGACTGGCTGACCCTGCACCTGATGTTCACGGCGCTGCTGACCCTGATCTTCAAGGCACCGCTGGCGCTCTTGTCGATCACCGCCATCAACGTCGCCATGGTGCTGCTGGGGCGCATCGACTGGCCGCTGCTCGGGGTCAATGTGCTGGTCACCGGGGTGGTGCCGGCGCTGGTGATGGGCATCGTCTGGCGGTTGGTCGACCGCCGCCTGCCCGATAACCTGATGGTCTTCCTGTTCGTCTGCGGCTTCTTCGGCTCGGCGCTCGCCACCCTGGCCACCGGCCTGGCCATGGTAGGGCTGATGGCCGTGGGGGCCAGCGATGCCGAGGCGCTGCGCCAGGCGCTGGAGTACGCCCGCTTCCTGCCGCTGCTGATGCCCTCCGAGGCCTTCATCACCGGCATGCTGATGAGCATCCTGCTCGTCTACCACCCCGGCTGGGTCGCCACCTTCAACGACCACCGCTATATCGATACTAAATAAGCGCCGAGCAGCCAAGCAGCCAAGCGGCCAAGCGGGAAAGCGGCCAAGCGCCGAGCAGCCAAGCAAAAGGCAATAAGCGCAGAGCAGGCCAAGTTGTCAGTGCTATGTTGAAAGTTCAAGGCGATTGGATGGGAGGCAGGGATGCGATTCGAGGATCTGCAGGTATGGAAACGTTCAGCCAGGTTGTGCTCGGAGGTTTACCAGTCTTTCAGCCAATCACGCGACTTCGGGTTCAAGGACCAGATCACTCGCTCCGCCCTATCGATCGCAAGCAATATTGCCGAAGGCTACGAACGAGATAGTGACAAGGACCGCATCAAGTTCCTGAGCTATGCAAAGGGCTCCTGCGCAGAGTTGAGAACACAGATCTACATCGGCATCGAGATTGGCTACATCGAGAAGTCATCGGGCCAGCACTGGGCCGAAGAGACCCGAGAAATTTCTCGGATGCTCTACGGGCTCATGAACCGGTTCCGTGACTGACAACTGGCAATAACACTCGATGCTTGGCCGCTTGGCCGCTTGGCCGCTCGGCGCTTAAAGCGGCAGCGAGAGCTGCTGCCTCGCATCTTCCGGCAGCAGGCGCACGCCGACGCCGAGCAGGCGCACGGGGCGCCGAGCCCGGGCCCAGGCCTGTTCCAGCAGTCGCGTGTAGCTCTCGGGGCTGGGGGAGAGGCCGCGGCTCTCCAGGGTGGTGAGGCTGAAGTCGTCGAAGCGCACCTTGACGAAGAGCCCGGCGAGCGGCGGATGGCCGTGGCGCTCGAGGCGGCCCTGGAGCTTGTCGCAGAGCGGGGCGAGGGCGGCGCTGGCGCTCGCCAGGTCGGGCAGGTCGCGGTCGAAGGTGGTCTCCACGCTCACCGACTTGCGTTCGCGCTCGATGCGCACCGGGCGATCGTCGATGCCCCGGGCGAGCTCGAAGAGCCGGCGACCGAACTTGCCGAACTCATCGAGCAGCCGCTCGATGGGCAGCGCTCGCAGCTCCGCGCAGGTGCTGATGCCCATGGCGTCGAGCTTGGCGCCGGTGGCCGGGCCCACGCCGTGGAGCTTCTTCACCGGCAGCTCGCGCACGAAGGCATCGACCCGCTCCGGCGGGATCACCGTCAGGCCGTCGGGCTTCTCCCAGTCGCTGGCGATCTTGGCCAGGAACTTGGAGGAGGCCGCGCCGACCGAGACGGTGATGCCGGTGCGTCGATAGCACTCCGCCTTGATCCAGCGGGCCATCCAGGTGGCGCTGCCGTGAAAGCCCTCGACGCCGGTGACATCGAGGAAGGCCTCGTCCAGGGAGAGTGGCTCGACCAGCGGCGTCAGCTCATGGAAGACCGCCTGGATCTGTGTGGAGACCTGGCGATACTTCTCGACGTGGCCCGGCAGCAGGGTGAGATGGGGGCAGAGGCGCAGGGCC
>JAWWBV010000617.1:0-1967 GCA_033720795.1 Halomonas sp.
CACCTCCTCGGCCATGGGGCTCTAGGCCCGACACCGCCGCCGGGAGCCGCCAGGCGGCCCCTGCCCTTCGCCCGCGCGACCCTGACGCCCTCGGCCTGACCGAGGGCGTCGGCAATTTAGCACCGGCGGATACACTGATTCCAAAATAGAATAAAAGACGGCATTGTAATTCCAGTACGTGCTGCTTATCTTAGCCTCCTAAGGAAACCGTCGCCCAAGGAGTCACCATGTCGCCGCTGCCCCTCTTCCGTCGCACCCTCGTCGTCTCCGCCATCGCCCTGGGCCTGGCGGGCCCGGCCATGGCCGAGGAGCGCGAGCTGCTCAACTCCTCCTACGACATCGCCCGGGAGCTGTTCGCGACCGT
The DNA here is from genome assembly GCA_033720795.1 of Halomonas sp. Taxonomy (GTDB): domain Bacteria; phylum Pseudomonadota; class Gammaproteobacteria; order Pseudomonadales; family Halomonadaceae; genus Halomonas. Next base: position 365 of record JAWWBV010000617.1, read on the forward strand.
CAACCCGGCCTTCCAGGCACACTGGGAAGCGAGCCACGACGACACCCTGAGCATCAAGCAGTCCCATGGCGGCTCCTCGGCCCAGGCCCGGGCCATCCTGCAGGGCCTGCGTGCCGACGTGGTCACCTACAACCAGGTCACCGACGTCCAGGTGCTGGCCGATGCCGGCCTGGTCGCCGAGGACTGGCAGCAGCAGCTGCCCAACAACGCCTCGCCCTACTACTCCACCACCGCCTTCCTGGTCCGCAAGGGCAACCCCCAGGGCATCGAGAACTGGGAGGACCTGGCCGCCGAGGGGGTCGAGCTGGTGTTCCCCAACCCCAAGACCTCCGGCAACGGCCGCTACACCTACCTGGCCGCCTGGGGCGCCGCCGAGCGCGCCTTCGACGGCGACGAGGAGCGGGTCACGGCGTTCATGCGCGACTTCCTCGGCAACGTCAAGGTCTTCGACACCGGCGGCCGCGGCGCCACCACCAGCTTCATCGAGCGCGGCATCGGCGACGTCCTGATCAGCTTCGAGTCCGAGGTCAATAACATCCGCCAGGCGTACGGCAGCGACGACTACGAGGTGATCGTGCCGCCGGTCAGCATCCTGGCCGAGTTCCCGGTGGCCGTGGTCGAGGAGAACGCCGAGCGCAACGGTACCCTCGAGCTGGCCCGTGACTACCTCGAGTTCCTCTACGAAGAGGATACCCAGCGGCTGCTGGCCGGCTTCAACTACCGGGTGCATGACGAGACCGTGGTGGCGGAGTTCGCCGACCAGTTCCCCGAGACCGAGCTTCTGAAGGTGGAAGAGGTCTTCGGCGGCTGGGACGCGGCCATGGAGACCCACTTCGCCAGCGGCGGTCGCCTCGACCAGCTGCAGCGCCGCTAAGCACCCGGGGCCCTCGCCATGAGTCAACGCGTCGCGCGCCTGGCCCTGCCCTTTCCCGGCCGCACCCAGCGGGTGCTGCCGGGCTTCGGGCTCTCGCTCGGCATCAGCCTGACCTTCGTCTCGCTGGTGCTGCTGCTGCCGCTGACCGGCCTGGTAGGCCAGCTGGCCGGCCTGTCGCTCGGCGAGTACTGGGCCATCGTCAGCGAGGCCCGGGTGGTCGCCAGCTACCTGATCACCCTCGGCGCCGCCGCGGTGGCGGCGCTGGTCAACGCCGCCTTCGGCCTGCTGCTGGCCTGGGTGCTGGTGCGCTATGACTTCCCGGGCAAGCGCGCCCTGGACGCGCTGATGGACCTGCCCTTCGCCCTGCCCACCGCGGTGGCCGGCATCACCCTGGCGACCCTCTACTCCAGCAACGGCTGGATGGGCCGGGCGCTCGCCCCGCTGGGCCTGGAGGTGGCCTACACCTGGGTGGGCATCGCCCTGGCCATGGCCTTCACCAGCATCCCCTTCGTGGTGCGCACGGTGCAGCCGATCCTCGAGGACCTGCCCCACGAGATCGACGAGGCCGCCATGACCCTGGGGGCCCGCGACGGCGTCGCCTTCCGGCGGGTGATCCTGCCACACCTGTGGCCGGCGCTGGTCACCGGCACCGGGCTCGCCTTCGTGCGCTCGCTGGGGGAGTTCGGCGCGGTGATCTTCATCGCCGGCAACATGCCCTACGAGACCGAG
>JAWWBV010000618.1:0-1962 GCA_033720795.1 Halomonas sp.
CATCGTCTTCTGCGGCTCGAAGAAGAGCATGGCCACCGGGGTGCCCATGGCCCAGCTGCTGTTCGCCGGCGGCGCCATCGGCCCCGCGCTGCTGCCGCTGCTGCTGTTCCACCAGATCCAGCTGATGGTCTGCGCGGTGCTCGCCCAGCGCTACGCGCGCCGCGTCGGCGAGCCCGCTCAGCCGGCCACCAGCGGCAGCATCAGGGCCAGGTAGAGCGGGATCAAGAGCGGCGCGGCCAGGGTGGTGATCAGCACCGCCAGGGCGCCCTTCTCCGGGGCGATGCCGAGCTCCATGGCCACCACCACCACGTTGGCGGCCATGGGCACCACGCCGATCAGCAGCAGCGCCAGGGCGAGTTCGTCCGAGAGCGGGAGGAGCGCCTGGAGCCCCATCACCCCGGCGAGCGCCAGCAGCGGCCAGAAGGCGTAGCGGATCGCCAGGCAGGCGCCGATGAAGCGCCAGTCGAGCTGGCGGATGGTGACCCGACCGAGCGTCATGCCGATGATCATCATGCCCAGCAGGGTGTAGGCGGCGGGGAAGGCCGCCAGGCCTTCCATCACCGCGCCGGGCAGGGGAATCCCGGCGCCGCTCACCAGCAGCGCGGCGAGGAAGGCGTAGATCAGCGGCAGCCGAGCGATCTTGGCCAGGCTCTGGCGCACCGTGAACTGCCCCCGGGCGCTCAGGTAGAAGCCCACCGTGAACTCGTAGAGGGTCACCCCCAGCACGCCGAAGAGATAGAGCGTCACCCCCTGGGGCGGCAGCAGCACCAGCGCCACCGGCAGGCCGAAGTAGCCGGTGTTGCCGGTGCCGGAGGAGAAGGCCAGCAGGGCGCTCTCCTGGGGGGCGAAGCCGTGCCTCGCCAGCCGGTGGACGAGCAGGGCGATCAGGCTCGCCACCACGAACAGCGCCGCGGTCAGCAGCAGGTAGCCGGGCGTGGGTCCGCCCTGCACCAGGCCGCGGAAGAAGGTCAGCGGGGCGATCAGGTAGATCAGCAGGGTGGCGACGGGTCGCGGGTCCACCGCCAGGCGGCGGGCGGCCAGCCAGCCCAGGCCGATATAGGCGAGCAGGGTCCAGAGAGGCCCCATCAGGGTGCCGGGGTCGATCGGGGTCATGTCCTTCCTTGGCTCATGGGGGGCGCTTGCGCGTCTCTGTATGAAAAGGATTGATGATGCGTCGCGTATCTTTCATTAGTCGGCGGATAAGCCAGGGGGCAGAATAGCTGCAATATGCACCGCTTTCATGAGGTCCGCCGATGAGCACGCAGGAACACCCGCTGGGAATCAGCTTCGAGTTCTTTCCGCCCAATACCGACGCCGGGCGCGAGAAGCTGGTCGGCGTCCGTGATGCCCTGGCCGAGCGTGCGCCGCGCTTCTTCTCGGTCACCTACGGTGCCGGGGGCTCCACCCAGGCGCGCACCCTGAGCACCGTGCAGATGGTGCGCGAGTCGGGCTTCACCACCGCGCCGCACCTCTCCTGCATCGGCAGCGACAAGGGCGCACTGCGCGAGCTGCTGGCGCGCTACCGGGAGGACGGTATCGACAGCCTGGTGGCGCTGCGCGGCGACCTGCCCTCCGGCATGGGCGGGAGCGGCGTCGGCCAGCTGCGCTATGCCAACGAGCTGGTCGAGTTCATCCGTGAGGAGACCGGCGACCACTTCGAGATCGCCGTGGCCGCCTACCCCGAGTCCCACCCCCAGGCGCCGGACCTCGAGCGCGACCTCGCGAACTTCGCCCGCAAGATGAAGGCCGGCGCTAACCTCGCCATCACCCAGTACTTCTTCAGCGCCGAGGCCTACTTCCACTTCGTCGATCGGGCCCGCGCCCTGGGCGTCGAGGCGCCCATCGTGCCGGGCATCATGCCGATCACCAACTACGCCAAGCTGGCGCGCTTCTCGGACGCCTGCGGGGCCGAGATCCCGCGCTGGATCCGCAAGCAGCTCGAGGCCTACGGCGATGACAGCG
>JAWWBV010000619.1:0-1959 GCA_033720795.1 Halomonas sp.
AGGTCGAGCCGCGTGCCGACCTGGACGTGATCATGATCGCTCCCAAGGCCCCGGGCCACACCGTACGCTCCGAATTCGTGCGTGGCGGCGGCATCCCGGACCTGATCGCCATCCACCAGGACGCCTCCGGCAACGCCAAGGAGCTCTCGCTCTCCTACGCGGCGGCCATCGGCGGCGGGCGTAGCGGCATCATCGAGACCTCCTTCAAGGACGAGACCGAGACCGATCTGTTCGGCGAGCAGGCCGTGCTGTGCGGCGGCGCCGTGGAACTGGTCAAGGCCGGCTTCGAGACCCTGACCGAGGCGGGCTACGAGCCGGAGATGGCCTACTTCGAGTGCCTCCACGAGCTCAAGCTGATCGTCGACCTGATGTACGAGGGCGGCATCGCCAACATGAACTACTCCATCTCCAACAACGCGGAGTATGGCGAGTACGTGACCGGCACCGAGGTGATCAACGAGCAGTCTCGCGAGGCCATGCGCAATGCGCTCAAGCGCATCCAGACCGGCGAGTACGCCAAGATGTTCATCAACGAGGGCAACACCAACTACCCCTCGATGACCGCGCGTCGCCGCCTCAACGCCGAGCACCCGATCGAGCAGGTCGGCGAGAAGCTGCGCGGCATGATGCCGTGGATCGCCGCCAACCAGCTGGTCGACAAGTCGAAGAACTGATCACGGCGATCCGTCTCGACCGACACGAGGGCGCGGATATCCGCGCCCTCGTTGCGTTCTCCTCCCCCGTGAGTGTTTTGTCACGGTGTGTGTAGAATGGAATGACACCCAAGGCGATGGAAGAGACAGATGAGTCGGGATCCGCACAGCAGTGAGCATGAGCCAGGCCAGTCGGGCGAGGAGGATCTGGCGAGTACCTTCGTGCGTGAATCGGAGGTCATCGAGGAGGCCGAGGAGGGCGGCAAGAAGATTCGCCGCAAGGGCGTCTACCTGCTGCCCAACCTGTTCACCACCTCGGCGCTGTTCTCCGGCTTCTTCGCCATGGTGGCCGCCGTCAATGGCGACTTCACCACCGCGTCGATCGCCATCTTCATCGCCATGGTGCTGGATGGCCTGGACGGCCGGGTGGCACGGCTGACCAATACCCAGAGCGACTTCGGTGCCGAGTACGACAGCCTCTCCGACATGCTCTCCTTCGGGGTGGCGCCGGGCCTGGTGGCCTTCATCTGGATCCTGCAGGATATCGGCAAGACCGGCTGGGTGGTCGCCTTCCTCTACGTGGCCTGTGCCGCGCTGCGCCTGGCGCGCTTCAACGTGCAGATCGGCAGCGTCGACAAGAAGTGGTTCATCGGCCTGCCGAGCCCCTCGGCGGCGGCCCTGGTGGCGGCCAGCGTCTGGACCTTCCACAGCTTCGATGCCGATGCCTTCGGCTTCAAGCTGCTGATGCTCTTCGTGGTGGGCGCGGCCGGGGTGCTGATGGTCAGCAACATCCGCTACTACAGCTTCAAGGACGTGGATCTCAAGGGGCCGGTGCCCTTCGTCTTCCTGCTGGCCATCGTGCTGGGCTTCGTGGTGATCTCGATCGAGCCTTCGGTGATGCTGCTGCTGCTGTTTGGCACCTACGTGGCCTCCGGGCCGGTGATGGCGCTGATGCGCAAGCTGAGGCACTCGCCTCCCGCCAGCTGAGTCGCTATACTCGCCCCGTCACGACGCCCGCCTCGCGCGGGCGTTCGTGTCTCTGGAGGGCGAGAAATCCATCCACACCCGGTCGTCGCGCCGGGCGCTCGACGGTGTTGTGGATAAGCTGGTGGTCACCGCCTCGTCACGGCCGTGACACCCGCTCGACATTTTTCTTCATTGAGGCCTTGCACGGTCCCCGGGAAATCCGTAAAGTACGCATCCGCTGCCGGCGACGGGCAAACGTTGCAGGCGGTGATGGTGGCAGAAGTGCTTGTTTCCATTTGGGTTTTTCGAAGACGCTTTGAAAATTCCCGCTTGACGAACT
>JAWWBV010000620.1:0-1959 GCA_033720795.1 Halomonas sp.
CTGGGCCTTTTCCTTGTGCTTGACCAGCTGACGGTCGAGCTTGTCGGCCAGGGCATCGATGGCGGCGTACATGTCATTCTCCATGGCTTCGGCATGGAGGTCGGCACCGGCAGCATGCAGGGTGCAGGCGGCCTGCTGGCGTTCCTTCTCCACGGAGAGGGTGACCTGCACGTTGGTGATGTTGTCGTAATGACGCTCGACGCGAGTCAGTTTTTCCTGCACATAGTCACGCAGTGCGTCGGTCAGTTCCACATGATGGCCGGTGATGTTGACTTGCATGACACGCTCCTTGCTCTTTCGGGGTGTGCGTCGATTGTAACCCTTTTTAGCGCCCTGCATACCCCCACGATCGGGGGCGGTATGACGCTCGTCGAACGGCGTCAATTCAACCGCTTGCATGTGCATCGGCGGCCGGCATTCGGGCGCGACGAGACGCCATTCTCGGCGTTCAACGCAGGCGCTTGCGGTCGCTGGAGGAGGGAATGCCCATCCCCTCGCGATATTTCGCGACCGTGCGTCGCGCCACGCTGATGCCGGCCTCGTCGAGCAGGGCGACCAGCCGGCTGTCCGAGAGGGGCTTGCGGGGCGGCTCGTCCTGGATCAGCTTGCGGATGCGCGCGCGGATGGCGGTGCTGGAGTGGGCGTCGCCCTCGCCGCTGCCGCCCACCTGGCTCGAGAAGAAGTACTTGAGCTCGAACATGCCGCGGGGGGTGTGGATGAACTTCTGGGTGGTGACCCGCGAGATGGTCGATTCGTGCATCTCCACGACCTGGGCGATATCGGCCAGGATCAGCGGCTTCATGGCCTCCTCGCCGCGCTCCAGGAAGTCGAGCTGGCGCACCATGATCTCGCGACCCACCCGCAGCAGGGTGTCGTTGCGGCTGGAGAGGCTCTTCATCAGCCAGCGGGCCTCCTGCAGGTGATCCTTGAGGAACTGGTTGTCGGCACTCTTGTCGGCGCGCCGGATCAGGGCGGCATAGTCCGGCTGGATGCGCAGGCGCGGCATGGCCTCGGGATTGAGCTCCACCTGCCAGCCCTCCCGGGTATGGCGGGCCACGAGGTCGGGAATCACGTAGTCGCTGTCGCCCTCGCCGAAGGCGCTGCCGGGGCGCGGGTCCAGCGAGCGTACCAGGCCGATCGCCGCGTCGAGCGCCGCGTCGTCGAGGCCCAGGCGACGCTTGAGCAGGCGGCGATCGTCGCCGGCCAGCGCCTCGAGGAACTGGCGCACCAGGCGGCGGGCCTGAGGCAGCAGCGGGGTGTCGTCGGGCAGGGTGGCGAGCTGCAGCATCAGGCACTCGCGCAGGTCCCGGGCGAAGACGCCGGTGGGCTCGAACTGCTGGAGGCGCAGCAGCACCTGCTCGACCTCCCGGCTCCTGAGGCCCGCGAGGCCCTGGTCCTTGAGGCCGTCGCGGATCTCTTCCAGGGGCGTGGTGAGATAGCCGTCGCCGTTGACGGCGTCGATCAGGCTCTCGGCGATGCACATCTGGCGCTCGTCCAGGTCGGTCATCGCCAGCTGCCAGGCCAGGTGGCCCTGGAGGCTCTGGCCCGCGGCCTGGCGTTCGAAGTCGGGCGCCTCGCCGCCGGCGGGCGCGCCGCCCAGGTCCTGATAGGTGTCGGACCAGTCGCTGTCGGTGGTGAGCTCGGCGGGGATCTCGCTGGCCCAGTCATCGTCGGGCGTCTCGCTCACCGCCTGTTCGCCGAACTCCTCCTCGACGTCCAGCAGGGGGTTGGATTCCAGCGCCTGCTGGATCTCCTGGCGCAGGTCCAGGGTCGAGAGCTGCAGCAGGGCGATGGCCTGCTGCAGCTGGGGGGTCATGGTCAGCTGGGTGCCGACGCGAAGCTGCAGGGAAGCCTTCATGGCCATGAGAGGAGTTCCCTCGACGTGCCGAAAATTCCCACCCTAGCCGCTGGGCACGGCGGGTGCAACCGCAGAATTTGCAACAATCGTGCCATGCGCAA
>JAWWBV010000621.1:0-1957 GCA_033720795.1 Halomonas sp.
CCGCGCCGACGCGGGTATCGTCATCTCGGCCTCCCACAACCCCTTCCAGGACAACGGCATCAAGTTCTTCTCCGCCGCCGGCACCAAGCTGGCCGACGAGGTCGAGGCCGAGATCGAGGCGATGCTCGAGGAGCCGTTGACCACCGTGGGGCCGTCGCGGCTGGGCAAGGCGATGCGGGTCGATGACGCCCCCGGCCGCTACATCGAGTTCTGCAAGTCGACCATTCCCGACCGGGTCAGCCTGCACGGCCTCAAGATGGTGGTCGACTGCGCTCACGGCGCGACCTATCACATCGCCCCCAGCGTTTTTCGCGAGATGGGCGCCGAGGTCAGTCTGATCGGCGCCTCGCCCGACGGCCTCAACATCAACCACGAGGTGGGCTCGACCCATCCCCAGGCCCTGAGCGCCGCGGTGGTCGAGCAGGGGGCCGACCTCGGCGTGGCCTTCGACGGCGACGGCGACCGGGTGCTGCTGGTGGATGCCGACGGCCGCGAGATCGACGGCGACGACATCCTCTACCTGATCGCCCGCGATCGCCACGCCCGGGGCGACCTGAACGGCGGCGTGGTGGGCACCCTGATGTCCAACTTCGGCCTCGCCACCGCCATGGAGTCGCTCGAGATCCCCTTCGAGCGCGCCAAGGTCGGCGACCGCTACGTCATGGAGCGCCTGGCGGCCAACGGCTGGCAGCTGGGCGGCGAGTCCTCCGGGCACATCGTCTGCGGCCACGTGCAGACCACCGGCGACGGCATCGTCTCGGCGCTGCAGGTGCTGGCGATCATGGTCCGCGAGGGCGAGTCGCTGGGCCACCTGCTCGCCGGGCTGGAGAAGGCGCCCCAGGCGCTGGTCAACGTGCGCCTGACGCCGGGCAGCGACGCCAAGGCGCTGCTCGGGCAGGCCTCGCTCCGGCAGGCGGTCAGCGCTCTGGAGGCGGAACTCGGCAATCAGGGGCGGGTGCTGCTGCGGGCCTCGGGTACCGAGCCGCTGATCCGCGTGATGGTCGAGGGGCGCGCCCACCTGGACGTCGAGGGCCTGGCGCGGCGCCTGGCCGGTGACGTCGAGGCGCTGCTCGGCTGAAGGGCCCAAGCCGCGGGCCCTGGTTGTCTTGGCTGGGCCCCTCCTATACCATTTCGCACCACCTTGAAAGAGGAAGCTCCATGCGCATGCCGCTGATCGCCGGGAACTGGAAGATGAACGGCTCGCTGTCCCTGGTCGAGGAGTTCGGCCGGGCCTTCGCCGGCGTCTCCCTGCCCGTGAACGTCGAGGTGGCCCTGATGGTGCCCTTCCCCTTCCTGGGGGCCGCGGGTCAGGCGCTCGGCGAGACCGCCGTGACGGTGGGCGCCCAGACGCTCAGCGATCGGCCCTCCGGCGCCTATACCGGCGAGGTCAGCGGCGCCATGCTCCGCGAGTGCGGCGCCCGTCTGGTGCTGGTCGGCCACTCCGAGCGCCGTACCCTGTTCGGCGAGGATGATGCTGCGGTGCTGGCGCGGGTCAAGGCGGCCCTCGCCGAGCGGCTCACCCCGGTGCTCTGCGTCGGCGAGACCCTCGAGGAGCGCGAGGCCGAGCGCACCGAGGCGGTGGTGCTGGGCCAGGTCGAGGCGGTGTTCGACGCCCTCGACGCGGCCGAACGCGCTCGCCTGGTGGTCGCCTATGAGCCCGTGTGGGCCATCGGCACCGGCCGCACGGCGAGTCCCGAGCAGGCCCAGGCGGTGCATGCGGCCATCCGCGGGTGCCTGGCGCGCTACGACGCCGGCCTGGCCGGCGGCATGCGTCTGCTGTACGGCGGCAGCATGAAGGCGGATAATGCCGCCGAGTTGCTCGCCCAGCCCGACATCGACGGCGGCCTGGTGGGGGGAGCCTCCCTCAAGGTCGACGATTTCCTAGCCATTTGTCAGTCAGCAGGTTGAATCCATGCAAGTTGCCATTCTCATGACCCACGTGGCGATCGCCATCGCC
>JAWWBV010000622.1:0-1956 GCA_033720795.1 Halomonas sp.
CGGCGGTCGTCGGCGAGGATCTCGAAGCCGCCGAAGGCGGCCTCCAGCAGGTCCGGATAGGGCAGGAAGGCGTTGGCCACCAGCAGCAGCTGGCCGCCGGGCGTCAGGTGCCTGGGCGCCTCGCGGATCAGCCGCCCCGCCGGGCCGTAGTCGATGGCCCGCTCCTGGTGGAAGGGCGGATTGCTGATGACAGCGTTAAAGCGCCGCTCACCGAGGGCCGAATAGACGTCGCTGGCCAGCGCCTCGCCGGCCAGATCGTTGGCCGCGAGGGTGCGTCGGGTCGCCTCCACCGCGAAGCCATTGACGTCCGTCGCGGTGACCCGAGCCCCGCGCGCCGCCAGCCAGGCCGCGAGGATGCCGTCGCCGCAGCCCACATCGAGGATATCGCCGGGCTTTTTGCTACTGACCGCCGCAGGCGCCTCGCTACCGACCGTCACAGGGCAATCGCCCAGCCCCAGCGCCCCGGGCAGCTCGCCCAGCAGCAGCCGGGTGCCGTCGTCGAGCTTGCCGTGACCGAACACGCCGGGGTGGCTGGCGAGCCGCAGGCCCTCGGCCTCGAAGCTCGTCCAGGCCGCGTCGGGATCGATGCCCACCCGGTCCAGGCGAGTCGCGTAGAGGCCGCAGCGCCGGGCGCTGTCGAGCTTGCGACAGCCGAGCCCCAGCGCCGCCAGCACCTTGAGCACGCGCTTGATGCCGCCCTGATTCTCGCCGACCAGCTGCAGCGGCGTCCCCGGCGGCAAGTGGGCGCAGAGCCACAACAGCCACCACTCGCCCAGCGCATGGCTCTTGGGCCAGAACAGCACCGCCCCGGGGGGCGCCGCGTCGAACGGCTCGAAGGGCGAGGCCGTCGGGAGCCCCCGGGCCTGCCAGGCCGTGCTCAGCGCCGCGTCGGCGCTGAGCAGGCGACCCTGCCCCGCCTCCAGCCAGGCGTCCCGGGGCGGCGCCACCCAGAGCCAGCCGCGGTAATCGAACGCCTGTCGCTCCAGCAGCTGGCAGACGGGGGTCTCGGCACTCATGGGGTGGCCTCCTGTGGTGCATGCATGGGGCGCTCCAGGGTGTAGAGCAGGTAGCGGCCGAGTCGCCAGTGGGGGTCGACCCGGCAGTAGCGGTGCTCGAGCGCCAGCAGGCGCTCGCGGTCGGTCTCGCTCTCCGGCGGCTGGCGCAGGTAGTCGGCGAACACCCGAATGCCCGCCACCTCGCGAATCACGAGCCCCTGCTCGGCGCTCCAGGCCTCGACCTGCCCGTGGGTCAGCGGCGAGATCGGCGTCAACCGCTTGCGCAGCCCCTTGCCCTCCAGGCGGTCGGCCAGGGCCTTCTCCAGGTTGCCCTTGACCACGTTGGAGAGCCTGAGGGCGTCGCGATTGAACACCATCAGCGAGAGCTGGCCGCCCGGGGCGAGCAGGCCGGCCAGGGTCGCCAGGGCCATGCGCGGGTCGGCGAGCCACTCGAGCACGGCATGGCAGGCGATCAGCGACCAGGGCCCTGGCGTCTGCTCGGGCAGGGCCTGCAGCGGCGCCTGAAGAAAGCGCACGTCGTGCCCCGCCAGATGCTCCCGGGCCCGCGCGAGCATCTCGCCGGAGGGCTCGGCCAGGGTCACCGGGTGACCGCGCTCGGCGAACCAGCCGGCCAGCTGGCCGAGGCCGCCGCCGACGTCGAGCAGCGGCTGCCCCTCGAGCGCGAGCATCTCGGGCAGCAGGCGGTCGAGCAGCGCCAGGCGCAGCTCGCCCCGGGCACCGCCGTAGAGGCTCGCGGCGAACTTGTCGGCCAGGCCGTCGAAGTGGCGATCGCCTGCCGGCGAGAGAGGAGAGACGGGTTCGGTCATGCCGGCCACCGGAAACGAAGATGGGCGCATTCTACCCGGGAATCGCGCGGGACTCATGGCCCGGGGCACTGTCCCCGACCATGTCGGGTTTATCTCGGCCGTTCAGGCGCTTATAATGCGCTGCGTCGCGCCCC
>JAWWBV010000623.1:0-1943 GCA_033720795.1 Halomonas sp.
CGAGATGGAGACGCCCGACGGCTACGCCAGCACCTCCTGGCGGGCGGGCTACGGCGACTACATCATGAAGCCGGACCTGGCCACGCTGCGGCCCGTGCCCTGGCTCGAGGGCACGGTCATGACGCTCTGCGACGTGCTGGACCATCACACCCATGAGCCGGTGCCCCATGCGCCGCGGGCCATCTTGAAGCGCCAACTCGAGCGCCTCGAGCGGCTGGGCTTCGAGGCGATCATGGCCACCGAGCTGGAGTTCTTCCTGTTCGAGAAGCCCCTCGACGAGCTTCGCAAGGAGGGGTTTCGCGACCTGCAGCCGATCAGCGGCTACAACGAGGACTACCACCTCTTCCAGACCACCAAGGAGGAGCACGTGCTGCGTCCGCTGCGCAATCACCTGCAGGCGGCCGGCATCCCCGTGGAGGGCACCAAGGGGGAGGCCGGGTCGGGGCAGGAGGAGCTCAACATCCGCTACGCCGGGGCGCTGGACACCGCGGACTACCACACCATCGCCAAGCACGCGACCAAGGAGATCGCCTGGCAGCAGGGGCGGGCCGTGACCTTCATGCCGAAGTGGCACCACGACCACTCCGGCAGCTCCACCCACATCCACCAGTCGCTGTGGCAGCAGGGCGCCCCCGCCTTCTTCGACGACGGCGAGGCGCGGGGCATGTCGCCGCTGATGCAGCACTACCTGGCGGGGCTTCTGAAGTACGCGCCCGACGTCACCTACTTCCTGGCTCCCTACGTCAACAGCTACAAGCGCTTCCAGAAGGGCTCCTTCGCGCCCACGCGCACGGTCTGGTCGGTGGACAACCGCACCGCGGGCTTTCGCCTCTGCGCCGAGGGCACCCGGGCGGTGCGCATCGAGTGCCGCATCGGCGGCTCGGACCTGAACCCCTACCTGGCCATCGCCGGGCAGCTGGCCGCCGGCATCAAGGGCATCGAGGAGCGGCTGGTGCTGCCGCCGCCCGCCGAGGGCGATACCTACGAGGGGGAGTCGGGGCTGATCCCGCAGAGCCTGCGCGATGCCCGGGAGGCCCTCGCCGGGTCGACCATGCTGCGCGAGGCCATGGGCGACGCGGTGATCGACCACTATACCCGGGCCGCCGAGGTGGAACTCGAGGACTTCGCCCGCGTGGTCACCGACTACGAGGTGGCGCGCGGCTTCGAGCGCTCATGACGCCGGCGGCGAGCGGGCACCAACAGGAGAGGACCATGGGTCACACGCTGAGATGTATCTCGCCGATCGACGGGTCGGTGTTTGCCGAGCGCGACGCGCTCTCGACCGAGGCCGCCCGAGAGGCCGCCGACCGGGCCCGCGCGGCGCAGCATGACTGGGCCGACCGGCCCCTCGCGGAGCGCATCGACCTGGTGCGCGCCGGCATCGCCGCCCTCGGGGCGATGAACGAGGAGGTGGTGCCGGAGCTGGCGCGGATGATGGGGCGCCCGGTGCGCTACGGCGGCGAGTTCGGCGGCGTCGAGGAGCGCGGCGGGCACATGGCGGCCATCGCCGAGGCGGCGCTGGCCGATATCGCGGTGGGCGAGGACGCCACCGTCAAGCGCTACATCAAGCGCGTGCCCCACGGCGTGGTGCTGGTGGTGGCGCCCTGGAACTACCCCTACATGACGGCCATCAACTGCGTGGCCCCGGCGCTGATCGCCGGCAACAGCGTGCTGCTCAAGCACGCCACCCAGACCCTGCTGGTCGGCGAGCGCATGGCGCGGGCCTTCCACTCCGTCGGCGTGCCCGAGGCGGTGTTCCAGAACGTCTTCCTCGACCACGACACCACCTCCGCCCTGATCGCTGAGCGCGCCTTCGACTTCGTCAACTTCACCGGCTCCGTGGGCGGCGGGCGCGCCATGGAACGGGCGGCGGCCGGCACCTTCACCGGGCTCGGCCTGGAGCTCGGCGGCAAGGACCCGGGCTACGTCATGGAGGATGCCGA
>JAWWBV010000624.1:0-1941 GCA_033720795.1 Halomonas sp.
CGCATCGTCGACGAGCTCGCCCTCGACCCCGCGACGCCCTGGGTCTTCCTGCATCCGGGCAGCGGCGGCTCGGCGGTCAACCTCACCCTCGAGCAGTACGCGGCCCTGGTGCGCGGCGTCGACGCGCGCCTCGACGCCGCCGGCGTCGTGCGGCCACACTGGGTGCTGACCGCGGGCCCCGGCGAGGAAGCGGCGGCCGAGCGGCTGCGCGAGCGACTCGCCGAGGCGGCGATCACGGCCCACCGGCTGCCCGCCCGTCGCGGCATCGACGACTTCGCCCGAAGCCTCTCGGCCGCCGACCTGTTCATCGCCGGCTCCACCGGCCCGCTGCACATCGCCGGGGCCCTGGACCGACCGACGGCGGGCTTCTATCCGTCGCGCCGCTCGGCCACCCCGCTGCGCTGGCAGACCTGCAACGCCGAGGGCCATCGCCTGGCCTTCTGCCCCCCGCAGGGGGCGGGCGAGCGCGATATGTCGAGCATCGACCTCGACGCCGCGGCGCGCCGTATCGCCGAGCGCCTGCTGCCCCTCCCGACCCGCGAGACGACCCCATGACGCCGATCACCGGAATCATCATCACCCTCGACGAGGCAGAGAACATCGCCGACTGCATCGCCTCGCTGCGACCGGTCTGCGACGAGATCATCGTGGTCGACTCGGGCAGCCGGGACGACACCGCGGCCATCGCCGAGTCGCTGGGCGCCCGCGTCATCCACCAGCCCTACCTCGGCGACGGCCCCCAGAAGGCCTTCGCCGTGCCCCAGGCGCGGCACGACTGGATCCTCGCCCTCGACGCCGACGAGCGCCTGGACGAGGACGCGGTCACGGCGATCCGCGCCCTGCCGCTGGACGACCCGCGCCAGGCGTACCGCTTCAACCGTCGCAACTTCGCCGGGCACCACTGGATCAAGGCGGCCGGCTTCTATCCCGATCCCGTCACACGGCTCTACAACCGCACCACCTCGGGCTACCTGCCGAAGAAGGCCCACTCCTCGGTGCAGGCCCCCGCCGTCGTGGACACCCACAGTCACATCCGGCACTTCACCTACCGCGACCTGTCGCACTGGATCACCCGCATCGACCAGCTCTCGAGCCGCGATGCCTGGGCGATGAAGGAGCGAGGCAAGGGCCCCTCGCGCTGGCGCCCCACCCTGCATGCCGCCAGCGCCATGCTGCGCAAGCTGATCCTCAAGGGCGGACTCTTCCAGGGCGCGGACGGCATGACGGTGGCGATCACCACGGCGTTCCATGCCTACATGAAGTACGCCAAACTGAACGAACTTCATGAGAACGAACGGGCCGCGACGCCTTCCGACCATGCTTAGGATGCCACGCTGTCTTCGTCATCCCCGCTGGTGGGCCCTGCTGGTGCTGGGCCTGTGGCTGGGCTATGCCCTGGCCATGCTGACCCGGCTACCCACCTGGGCCTTTCCCGTCGTCACCGGCGCCTGGTTGCTGCTGGCGCGCTGGCGGCGCTGGGGAGCCCCCGTGAATCCCCGGCCGGCGACCCGAGTGTGGCCCTGGTCGCTCGTCCCCCTGGCCCTGTGGGGCTTCTATGTCTACCTGGCCGCCAGCTTCGGCGAGGTCGACCTCGGGGCGGTGTTCTTCCATCTCCAGGCCGGCATGTCGGAACACGGCGGTGCGGAGCGGATCGTCTCCGCCCTCTTACATACCCTGGGCATGCTGCTGCTGCTCGTCGCCTTCACCTGGCTGGTGCGGGTCGATCGCCGCTGGCGCACGACGGAGCGCCTGCTGGCCGTGGTGCTGCTGGCCACCAACCCCATGCTCTACGGCCTCGGCCAGCGCGGCGCCGCCATCGTCACCGACGACGGCGCCTGGCTCGATCGGCAGTACGTGGCGCCGGTGATCCTCGACGCGCCCCGCTCGCCGCCCAATCTGCTGCTGATCTACCTGGAGAGCCTGGAGCGCACCTACGCCGAC
>JAWWBV010000625.1:0-1939 GCA_033720795.1 Halomonas sp.
GCCCTCTGTGGGAGCTGTGCTTGCACGGCGATTGGCGCCGACAGGCGCCTCGGGCTTCGTGCCTGAGGCCGGGAAGGCCTTCGGCCTTCTTTCGCGATGCAAGCTCGGAGCGCCGAACCGTCGCTCCCACAGGAAAGCTGCCTATCTCTTTTCCTGCCAAGCGGCTTCACGCCCAAATGCGATGATCCATTTTTTTCTTACAGCTTACGGCTTAAAGCTTACCGCTCCCCGTCAGGGGATCGGCTGGCGGCGCGACCAGGCGATCAGCGCGAGACCGGCGACGATCATCGGCAGGCTCAGCAGCATCCCCATGGTCACCCAGCCCAGGGCGATGAAGCCGAGCTGGGGATCGGGCAGGCGCACGAACTCGACGAGGAAGCGGAACACGCCGTAGAGCAGCAGGAAGAGGCCGGAGATCAGCCCGCGGCGCCGCGGCACCGCCGAGACCCACCACAGCACCGCGAAGAGCACCGCCCCCTCCAGCAGCGCCTCGTAGAGCGACGAGGGGTGACGCGGCGCGGGGCCCATGCCGGGAAAAGGCATGCCCCAGGGCAGCTCGGTGAGGCGACCGGGAAGCTCATGGTTGATGAAGTTGCCGATGCGCCCGGCGCCCAGGCCGATGGGCACCAGGGGGGCGACGAAGTCGGTCAGGGTGAAGAAGGCCAGGCGCTTCCTGCGGGAAAAGTACAACGCGGCCAGCAGCACGCCGATCAGCCCGCCGTGAAAGCTCATGCCGCCGTCCCAGATTCGGAAGATCCACAGCGGGTCCGACAGCCACTGGGCCAGGCCGTAGAAGAGCGCATAGCCCAGGCGCCCACCCGCCACCACGCCGATGGCGGCGTAGAACAGCAGGTCGCCGACGTCGTCCCGGGTCAGGCCGATGCGCTCTGCCCGACGACGCCCCAGGAACCAGGCGGCGACGAAGCCGACCACGTACATCAGGCCGTACCAGTGGACCTGGAAGGGCCCGAGGGCGATGGCCACGGGATCGATCTCGGGATAGCGCAACATGGGATGTCCTTGAAACGGTGCTTGGTAACAATGGATTGAAAACGAAGGTGTGAAACGATCAGAGCAGGAACTTGAGCCCCACCACCGCCAGCAGGGCGGCGAAGGAGAGGCGTAGCACTCGGGCCGACAGCCGATGGGCCAAGACCACGCCGAGGCGCGCACAGGGCACGCTGGCCAGCACGATGCCCAGCAGCGCGGGCAGCATCACGAAGCCGACGGCGCCCGTGGGCAGCAGCGGGTTACCCCATCCGACCACCACGAAGGTGGCCGCGCCGCACAGTGCGATGGGCAGGCCGCAGGCCGACGAGGTGCCCACGGCCTGGGTCATGGTGGCACCACAGCGCGACAGCCAGGGCACGCTGAGGGTGCCCCCGCCGATGCCGAACAGCGCCGAGACGCCGCCGATCACCGCGCCCGCCACGCCCATGGCGACACGCCCCGGCTGGATGTCGCCGATCGTCGGGCCGCGCCCCAGCGCCATCTTCAGGGCGACCAGGAGCACGAAGACGCCGAACAGGGTGCCCAGCCGCCCGCCGGAGAGGCTGTCGGCGACGAAGACCCCGGCGATGGCGCCGAGAATCAGCCCCGGCAGCAGCGCCAGGAACCAGTCGCGGCGGATGTTGCCGCGGCGGTGATGCCCCCAGGCCGACGAGGCGCCGGTCACCACGATGGTGGCGAGCGAGGTACCGACCGCCAGGTGCATGGCCACCACGGGGGCCACGCCCTGCAGCTCGAAGGCCACGATCAGGGCCGGCACGATGATCAGGCCGCCGCCCACGCCGTAGAGGCCGGCCAGGGTGCCGGCCGCGGCGCACAGTGCGATGGGCAGGCCGCAGGCCGACGAGGTGCCCACGGCCTGGGTCATGGTGGCACCACAGCGCGACAGCCAGGGCACGCTGAGGGTGCCCCCGCCGATGCCGAACAGCGC
>JAWWBV010000626.1:0-1937 GCA_033720795.1 Halomonas sp.
CGGGCTGCGCCTTGCGCGCCGCGCCCCGCCAGCCTATCGACGGCAGGAGACCGACATGTATCGCGTCACACGCATTATCCAGAGCATGATGGAACCGGCGACGCCTGGCCAGGCGCCTCGCGCCGGGGGGGTCAAGCCGCCCGGGCCGGTGGTGATCTGGAACCTGATCCGCCGCTGCAACCTGACCTGCAAGCACTGCTACACCACCTCGGCGGACATCGACTTCGCCGGCGAGCTCTCGACCGCCGAGGCCCACGCCGTGCTCGACGACCTGGCGGCCTTCCAGGTGCCGGCGCTGATCCTCTCCGGGGGCGAGCCGCTGATGCGTCCCGACATCTTCGAGCTCTCGCGCCGGGCCCGCGAGCTCGGCCTCTATACCGGGCTCTCCACTAACGGCACCCTGATCACCGAGGCCAACATCGACGCCATCGCCGACGTCGGCTACGACTACGTGGGCATCAGCATCGACGGCCTGGAGGCGACCCACGACGCTATCCGCCAGCGAAAGGGCGCCTTTCGCGAATCGATGCACGCAGTGAAGCTGTGCAAGGCGCGGGGCATCAAGGTGGGGCTGCGCTTCACCCTGACCCGCGAGAACGTCGAGCAGCTCGACGACATCCTGGGGCTGATCGACGCCCACGACGTCGACAAGTTCTACCTCTCGCACCTCAACTACGGCGGGCGGGGCCGGCGCCACAGCAAGCAGGACGCCTGGTACCGCATGACCCGCGACGCCATGACCCGGCTGTTCGACCACTGCCGCGACGAGCTCGCCCGCGGCATCCACCGCGAGTACGTCACCGGCAACAACGACGCCGACGGCCCCTTCCTGCTGATGTGGGCCCGCGAGCACTTCCCCGAGCGGGCCGAGGCCCTGGAGCGGCAGCTGATCGCCTGGGGCGGCAACGCCTCGGGCGAGCAGATCGCCAACATCGACAACCTGGGCAACGTGCACCCCGACACCTTCTGGTGGGACCACACCCTGGGCAACGTCCGCGAGACGCCCTTCTCCACGATCTGGCGCGACACCCAGGACCCGCTGATGGTCGGCTTTCGCCAGCGGCCGCGGCCGCTCAAGGGGCGCTGCGCCGAGTGCCGCTTCCTGCCGATCTGCAACGGCAACACCCGGGTGCGGGCCTGGAAGGTCACCGGTGACCCCTGGGAGGAGGATCCCGGCTGCTACCTGAGCAACCGCGAGATCGGCGTCGCCGAGGGCGCCGAGCGGCGCGTCGGCGCACCCCATGCGGCCATCCAGGCCATCGAGATCCCGTAAGGCGAGGAGCCCCCCATGCCGTCACATCGCGTTTCCTATGACCTCGCCGAGGCGCCCCTGGCGCCCGGCGAGGTGGCCATCGTCGGCGCCGGCCCGGGCGATCCTGGGCTTCTGACCCTGCGCGCCCTGTCGCTGCTCGAGCAGGCCGACTGCCTGGTCTTCGATCGCCTGGTCTCCAAGGAGGTGCTGGCCCTGGCCAGTCCCCGGGCCCGGCGCTTCTACGTCGGCAAGGCGTCGCGCTGCCACGCCCTGACCCAGGAGGAGACCAACGCCCTGCTGGTGCGCCTGGCCGAGGAGGGCCGGCGGGTGGTGCGGCTCAAGGGCGGCGATCCCTACATCTTCGGGCGCGGTGGCGAGGAGGCCGAGGCGCTGATCGCGCACGGCATCGGCTTCCGGGTGGTGCCGGGCATCACCTCCGCCCAGGGCTGTGCGGCCTTCGGCGGCTTCCCGCTGACCCATCGCGACCACGCCCAGAGCGTCACCTTCGTCACCGGCCACTGCAAGGGCGACGGTGAGCTGGCCCTGGACTGGCGCGCCCTGGCGGTGCCCCACCATACGGCGGTGTTCTACATGGGCCTGGCCAACGCCGGCCTGATCAGCCGCCAGCTGCAGGACCACGGCCTGCCGGCGAGCCACCCCGTGGCCCTGGTGGAGCGCGGCACCA
>JAWWBV010000627.1:0-1935 GCA_033720795.1 Halomonas sp.
CGGCCTGGTCGACAGCCGCGGCCTCGGCGGGGTGCACGGGCTGGACGAGGAGCACGAGGATATCCGCGTGCATGTGCTACCGTTCCTTCGTGCCTGGGAACTCCTGCAGGCCGGACGACTCGACAATGCCATGTGCCTGATCGCCTTCCACTGGCTGGCCGGTGAGCGTGCATCGTTGCGAGCAAGGAGGTAGCGTGCCGAGAAACGCCTATGTCACCGACCTGAAGACCCTGCAGGGCGAATGCGCGGCCAACTTTCTCCGCCTCAGCCGGCTGCTGGGCGACCTGGAGGCCGGCGAGACCCGCGAGGTGGCGCTGGTCAACCGGGGGCGCCGCCTGGGGGCGCTGTGTCTCGAGCTTCAGGAGCGCGCTCCCTACACCAGCATCGTGCGCGTCTCCCAGCGCGGGATGCTCGATGGGCTGATCGAGTCGCCGCGCATGCGCGTGCATCTCTACCACGACGTGCGCATGGCCGAGGTCACCGACTTCCAGCGTCAGCGCCACTTCCACGGCCGCTACCGCTATCCCAACGCCCGCATGCACCAGCCCGACGAGAAGCTGCAGCTCAACCGCTTCCTCGGCGAATGGCTGGAGCACGGGCTGGCCCATGGTCATTCCATCGACCTGCCGGAACTGCCCTGACGACGCCGTCGTCGGGCCGCCGCCCGGCAAGTCTTGCACCGAATCCCCCCTTTGCCCGTCCGATCAAGAGAGCCGTCCCGATGCGCCTGGTCCAGATCACCGACTGCCACCTGCATGCCGACCCCGCGGCGCGCGGCCGGATCGGCGTCCCGCTCGGCCAGCTGGAGGCCGTGGTCGCGGCGGTCAACCGCGAGCGCCCGGATCGGGTGGTGGTCAGCGGCGATATCAGCCAGGACGAGACGGCGGCCTCCTATGGGCTGGCCGAGCGCACCCTGTCGCGGCTCGATGCCCCCTGGGCCTGGCTGCCGGGCAACCACGACCGCCCCGACCTGATGGCCGAGCGTCGGCCGCTGCCCGCCGAGCTCGACCTGGGCGACTGGCGCGCGCTGCTGCTGGATACCCGGGTCCCCGGTCGCGAGGGCGGCGAGCTGGGCCCCGAGCGGCGGGCGGCCCTGGACGCGCGCCTGGCCGGTGACGATCGCCCGACGCTGGTGATCATGCACCACCCGCCGCTTCCCATCGGCACGGCCTGGCTCGACGCGATCGGGCTGGCCGACGCCGAGGCCTTCTGGCGCCTCATCGCCCCGCATCGCGAGGTGCGGGCGGTGTGCTTCGGCCACGTCCACCAGGCCTTCGAGGGCGCCAAGGCCCTGGCCGGCCGGCGGGTGGCGGTCTACGGCTGTCCCGCCGCCAGCGACCAGTTCCTGCCCGGTGCCACGACCTTCTCCCTCGACGAGGCGGGCCGTCCCGGCTATCGCGTGCTCGACCTCGGTCCCGACCGCCTCGAGACCCGGGTGGTGCGCGTCGCGCCCTGAGGGCTCGCGGCGGCACGCCTGGCAAAGATCAGGTAGTTGAAATAAGCATAAAAAGATAGTTATTGATTCTTTTGGGTTATTATCGACCCGGCGTTACCCTGTCCCGCATGATCTCTCCCGCCCAACGTCATGCGAGGTAGCCGGGCCATGAGCCATCTTTCCACACCCACCCGCGAGAGCGCCGTGGAGGCCGCCGTCGGCGACCCGACGCCGTCGCGCCAGCGCCTTACCCACCTCAAGCAGCTCGAGGCCGAGTCGATCCACATCATCCGCGAGGTGGTGGCCGAGTTCGCCAATCCGGTGATGCTCTACTCCATCGGCAAGGACTCCTCGGTGATGCTGCACCTGGCGCGCAAGGCCTTCTATCCTGGCCCGCCGCCGTTCCCGCTGATGCACGTCAACACCACCTGGAAGTTCCGCGAGATGATCGAGTTCCGCGATCGCATGGCCGCGGAATCCGGCATGGAGCTGATCGAGCA
>JAWWBV010000628.1:0-1934 GCA_033720795.1 Halomonas sp.
CGAGGTCACCGACATCGTCGAGAAGGAGATGTACACCTTCGACGACCGCAACGGCGACAGCCTGACGCTGCGCCCCGAAGGCACGGCGAGCTGCGTGCGCGCCGCCATGGAGCACGGCCTGCTGCACAACCAGACCCAGCGGCTGTGGTACCAGGGGCCGATGTTCCGCCACGAGCGCCCCCAGAAGGGTCGCTACCGCCAGTTCCACCAGGTCGGCGTGGAGACCTTCGGCCTCGAGGGGCCGGACATCGACGCCGAGGTGATCCTGCTCTCGGCGCGGCTCTGGCAGCAGCTCGGCCTCGACAAGCACGTCACCCTGGAGCTCAACTCCCTGGGCTCCTCGGAGGCCCGCGCCGCCTATCGCGACCTGCTGGTGGCCTACTTCGAGCGGCATGCCGAGGCCCTGGACGAGGACTCGAAGCGTCGCCTGGGAAGCAACCCGATGCGCATCCTCGACTCCAAGAACCCGGCGATGGCCGAGCTCATCGAGGGGGCGCCCAAGCTGATGGATCACCTGGACGAGGCCTCCCGCGAGCACTTCGAGCGGCTCTGCGCGATGCTCGACGCCGCCGGCATCGCCTACGTGATCAACCCGCGGCTGGTGCGCGGCCTGGACTACTACGGCCGCACCGTCTTCGAGTGGACCACCACCGCGCTCGGCAGCCAGGGCACGGTCTGCGCCGGCGGCCGCTACGACGGCCTGGTCGAGCAGCTCGGCGGCAAGCCGACCCCGGCGGTGGGCTTCGCCATGGGCATCGAGCGGCTGATCCTGCTGCTCGAGACCCTGGAGCTCGTGCCCGAGGAGGCCCGCGGCGCGCTGGACGTCTACCTGCTGCCCATGGATGAGGCGGCCACCGGCCCCGCCCTGCTGCTCGGCGAGCGCCTGCGCGAGGCGCTGCCCGACCTGCGCGCCCAGCTGCACTGCGGCGGCGGCAGCTTCAAGAGCCGCATGAAGAAGGCCGACAGGAGCGGCGCCCGCCTGGCCCTGCTGCTCGGCGAGGACGAGCTGGCCGAGGGCAGCGTGACCCTGAAGTTCCTGCGCGAGGAGCGCGAACAGCAGCGCCTGCCCCGGGCCGCGCTCGTCGACACCCTGACATCCCTGCTGAACGGCGACACGCTCGCCTGACGGACACCCGCATCAAAGGAGACCGCCCGTGGCGGAGCTGAGAACCGAGGAAGAGCAGCTTGAGGCCATCAAGCGCTGGTGGAAGGAGAACGGCACCTCGCTGATCGCCGGTGTGGCCCTCGCGGCGGCCGGCGTGTTCGGCTGGAACGCCTGGCAGG
This sequence comes from Halomonas sp., assembly GCA_033720795.1. Taxonomy (GTDB): domain Bacteria; phylum Pseudomonadota; class Gammaproteobacteria; order Pseudomonadales; family Halomonadaceae; genus Halomonas. Next base: position 1,285 of record JAWWBV010000628.1, read on the forward strand.
ACTACCAGGCAAGCCAGGGCGAGGCCGCCTCGCTGCGCTACCAGCAGCTGGTCGACCTCGCCGGCCGCGACGCGCTGGACGACGACGCCCGGCGTCGTGCCGAGGAACTGGTGACCGAGATCACCGAGGAGCACGGCACGACCCTCTATGCCGACCTGGCCCGGCTGCTCGATGCCCGCCTGGCCGTCCAGGCGGACGACCGCGCCGGCGCCCGCGCCGCCCTGGAGGCGGTGATCGAGGAGAGCGAGCGCGGCTACCTCGAGGGCCTGGCCCGCCTGCGCCTGGCCCGCCTGCAGCTCGTCGAGGGCGAGGCCGAGACCGCCCTGATCACCCTGGAGGGCGTGCCCGAGGCCCTCGCGGCGCAGCGCGCCGAGGTGGTCGGCGATGCCCAGCACGCCCTGGGGCGCGTCGATCAGGCGCGCCAGGCCTGGCAGGAGGCCCTCTCCCTCGCCGAGCAGCACGATCAACCGCTCTATGGCGTCCAGCTCAAGCTGGATGACCTCGGCACCGAGGAGGCCATCCTATGAGACCGACCCTGCTGATCGCCGCCGGCGCGGCCCTGGCCGTGCTGGCCGGCTGTGCCGCCACCCCCGAGCCCGAGTACGCGCCCCGCGCGCTCACCGACATCGCGACCACCACCGAGCTGGATA
>JAWWBV010000629.1:0-1928 GCA_033720795.1 Halomonas sp.
CGCGAGCGCCGCGCGCAGCGGATCCTTCTCCTCGCGCAGATGGCCCACCACCAGCACATCGAGATGCCGCCGGCCCGGCCGCGGGGCACCCGGCGGCAGGGGCGGCGCCGACTGGTGGACGACGTGCAGGCGCGCCAGGAAGCGCGCGGGCAGGTCCTCGTCCAGGACGTCGTGCAGGCCGACCAGGGCATCCGCCGCCTCGAGGCTTTCCAGGAAGGCGTCGGGATGGCTGTGCTGGAAGCGGTAGACGTCGGTGCCCGTCAGCACCACGACCAGGGAGCAGCCCGGGAAGGCCTGGCGACAGGCGCGGATGGCCCCGTGGCTGCGCCAGGCGTGCAGCGCCATGACCAGGTCGGGGGGCCGGCCGTCGACGCGCCATTCCTTCGGGGCGTCCTCGGGGCCGGCAACCCGCACCCGGCAGCCCAGCTCGCGCAGCCGCCCCGCCCAGCGAGTCGCCGTGGCACGGTTGCCGGCGCGTGACCCTCGACCCGCCGGGCTGATCAGGACTACCTTCAATGCCATGGTATCTCCTCGAGGAAGTCTGCATGCCCTCTTCACCTCCCGGCATACCGCCGACGCCACCCCGGGCCGCCGATGAGCTGGCGGAGATGCTGGTCGATGCCCGCACCCGCAGCCTGGCCCTGATGAGGGACATCCTGGAGGCCCGCGAGCTCGGCCCGCGGCTGGCGATCGTCAACCCGCCGCTCTGGGAGCTCGGCCACCTGGGGTTCTTCCACGACCACTTCGCGCTGCGCGGCCTCTTTGGGCTGCCCGACTACCGGCTCCCCGGCGCCGAGCGGCTGTTCGACTCCGGCAGCATCGCCCATGACGACCGTTGGGCGCTACCGCTGCCCAGCCGGGACGAGACCCTGGACTACCTGTCCCGGGTGCAGGCGGCGATGCTCGCGCGCCTGCCCGAGGGCACCGCCGGCGCCGCCCAGAGCTATGTCTACCAGCTCACCACCCTGCACGAGGACATGCACGGCGAGGCCTTCCTCTATACGCGCCAGACGCTGGGCGACCCCGCCCCGGCACTCGGCACGCCGCCGCCGAGCCAGGCCCCCGGCGAGGCCTTGGGCGGCGCCCTGCCGGGCGACGTCGCCGGTCCCGGGGGGCGCCATCGGCTCGGCTCGGATGAGACCGTGCCCTTCCGCTTCGACAACGAGAAGCCGCCCCTGGAGGTCGAGGTGGCCTCCTTCTCGATCGCCCGGGCGCCGGTCACCAACCGCGAGTTCGCCGCCTTCGTCGAGGACGGCGGCTATGCGCGGCGCGAGCTGTGGAGCGAGGCCGGCTGGCGGTGGCGCGAGGCGCAGGGCCTCCAGGGGCCAATCTACTGGCGCCACGACGCCGATGGCCACTGGGAGGCGCGCCGCTTCGACCGTTGGCTGCCGCTGGCTCCCCACCAGCCGGTCGTGCACGTCGGCTGGCACGAGGCCGAGGCGTGGTGCCGCTGGGCCGGGCGACGCCTGCCCAGCGAGGCGGAATGGGAGGTGGCCGCCAGCCGCGCGCCCACCGCCGACGGCGCCTCACTCGCCCCCGGCAAGCGACGCTTCCCCTGGGGCGACACGCCGCCGGAGGCCGCCCGCGCCAACCTCGACGGCTGGCGGCTCGGCCCGCTGGACGTGGCTGCGCTGCCCGAGGGCGACAGCGCCTTCGGCTGCCGCCAGATGCTGGGCAACGTCTGGGAGTGGACGGGCTCGCCCTTTGCGCCCTTCCCGGGTTTCGCGCCCGAGCTCTACCGCGACTACTCGGCTCCCTGGTTCGAGGAGGGCCGCTACGTGCTGCGTGGCGGCGCCTGGGCCACCCGCTCGCGGCTGGCCCACACCACCTACCGCAACTTCTTCACGCCGGACCGCCAGGACATCCTGGCCGGCTTTCGCACCTGCGCCCCTTAGCAGGACGCCCCGACCGTTTCCGGTCGAGGCGTC
>JAWWBV010000630.1:0-1924 GCA_033720795.1 Halomonas sp.
CTTCAGGCCGAACGGGCAGAGGTGCTCGTCGGTCTGCATGCGGTAGAGGCGCGCGGTCTCGAGCGTGGAAGACGATGCCGAAGTAGCGTGGCTCATGATCATCGGTCTCCTTGCCAACACGAAGTGCTCGACGGGGCGCGCGCTCCTCGCCACCAGGGAGCACGACTCGCCCCCCGGCAAGAGCGGCGCCCGTCACGATATCCCTAGCCTAGACCCCTTGTGTGACCCAAGGATCAAGGCGAGGCGCGCCGAGGCGGCTCACAGCAGCAACCGGACCCCGGCCACGACGCCGCTGTCCTCGGTGGCGTCGTCATCGGCCCGGGACAGGTCGGCGGTATCGCCATACTGCTTCTCCCAGTAGGCCCCCAGGTAGGGCGTGACGCGTCGCGTCACCGCATAGCCCAGGCGCAGGCCGAGACGCACCGAATTGAGCCCCTCGCCGACGCCGAATGCCTCGACCTCGCTAGCGGCCAGGAGGATCTCGGTGCGCGGCTGCAGGCTGAGCCGCTGGGTCAGGCGCAGGTCGTACTCGCCCTCGAGACTCGCCGAGAGGTCGCCCGCGTCGCTGAGGCGCAGCGCCACGTCGGTCTCGATGCCGTAGGGCATCACCCCCTGCAGGCCGACCACGCCATAGCCGCGCTCGGCGTGGTCGTCCGAGACCACCCCGCCCTGATAGCCCAGGCCGCCCTGCAGCTCCCAGAAGTCGGCGATCAGCCGGCTGTAGCGCAGCTCCAGCGATTCGAATTCGGCGTCCTCGCCGTCGCCCTGGACGTTCTCGCCCTCCGACTTGAGGTAGACCCGGTTGACGTCGCCGCCGTACCAGGCCTGCAGATCCCACACCAGGGCCTGCGGCCCCTCGTCGGGCAGGGCATACTCGAGGCGGTCGACCAGCACCATGCCGAGGGGATGCTTGACCATGGGGGGCGGCCAGTCGGCGGGCGCGGCATAGCCATCCTCGGCCTGGGCGGCGGGCAGCGCCAGCAGGGCCAGGGCGCCGCCGGCCGCGATCATGAGGTGTCTGGTGTTCATGCGTTCTCCTTGCGAAACCTGAGGGACGAGAGCGGGCTCACGAGACCTGGACGACCCGGAACATGCCGGCCTTCATGTGGTAGAGCAGGTGGCAGTGGAAGGCCCAGCTGCCCTCGGCATCGGCGGTGATCAGCGCCGAGACGCGCTCGCCGGGCTTGACGTTCAGGGTGTGCTTGCGGGGGATGAGCGCGCCGTGGCCGTTCTCGAGCTCCATCCACATGCCGTGGAGGTGGATCGGGTGCTCCATCATGGTGTCGTTGACCAGCACCAGGCGCAGGCGCTCGCCGTGCCGGAAGTGCAGGGGCCCGGTCATCTCGCTGAAGGTCTTGCCGTCGAAGGACCAGATGTAGCGCTCCATGTTGCCGGTGAGGTGCAGCTCCAGCTCGCGCTCGGGCTCGCGGCGGTCCGGCCAGGGGGTGAAGGCCTTGAGATCGGCGTAGACCAGGGTGCGGCGCTCATCCGGCGTGATGCCGATGCCCGCCTGGCCGTAGCGAGAGCCCGGCTGCGCCGTGCCGGCCGCCAGCAGGCCATTGGCGCCCAGCCGGCGCCGCTCCCCGGCCATGCCCGCCATGGCGCCGTGATCCATGCCCGGCATGCCCTGGGCGCCGGCGGCGCCCGTGCCCGCCATAGCACCGTGGTCCATCCCCGCCATCCCCTGGGGGCCGGCATCGCCCATGCCCGCCATGGCACCGTGCTCCATGCCCGCCATGGCGCCGTGGTCCATCCCCGCCATCCCTTCGACGCCTGAATCCTCCCTGCCCGCCATGGCGCCGTGATCCATGCCCGGCATGGCGTGGGCGCCCATCGCCTCCATGCCGCGATCGGCGATGGTGCGGCGCTCCGGGAGTGGCGCGCTCATGCCCTCGCGAGGCGCCAGGGTGGCGCGGGCGTAGCC
>JAWWBV010000631.1:0-1921 GCA_033720795.1 Halomonas sp.
ACTTCCGCCACCGCCCCACCGAGCACTGGGACGACCAGTGGCCGCTGCTCTCGGCGCAGCTGTTGCGCCCCGCTCCGCAGACGGCCTAAGCGGCCAAGCGGGGGCTGGATCCAGGCAGCACATCGCAAGAAACCCCACCAGACGCCTTGTCCGGTGGGGTTTCGTGTTTGGTCTCGTGAACCTCTGCCCGTCGCTGAACCGCTCGGCACTCGGCGCTTTCAGCTTGACGCTGTCACGCCGCCAGGGTATCGCCGATCTGCTGGCGGATCTTCTTCATGGCGTTCTTCTCGAGCTGGCGGATGCGCTCGGCGGAGACGCCGTAGACGTCGGCCAGCTCGTGCAGGGTGGCCTTGCCGTCGCCGAGCCAGCGACGCTGCAGGATGTCCCGGGAGCGCTCGTCGAGGGCCGCGAGGGCCGTCTGCAGGCGCTGGGTGGCGTCCTGCTCCCAGTCGCTGTCCTCGAGCTGGGTGGCCGGATCGGCGCTGGCGTCGTCGAGGAAGTGCACCGGCGCCTGGTAGGCGGACTCGTCGTCCTCACCGGGCGCGGCATCGAAGCCGGCGTCATGGGCCGACAGGCGCCCTTCCATCTCGCGCACCACCTCGGGCTTGACATCGAGGTCCTTGGCGATCGCCTCGACCTCGTCGCTGTTCAGCCAGGCCAGGCGCTTCTTGGCGCCGCGCAGGTTGAAGAACAGCTTGCGCTGGGCCTTGGTGGTGGCGATCTTGACGATGCGCCAGTTGCGCAGCACGAACTCGTGGATCTCGGCCTTGATCCAGTGCACGGCGAAGGAGACCAGTCGCACCCCCTGGTTCGGATCGAAGCGCTTGACGGCCTTCATCAGGCCGACGTTGCCCTCCTGGATCAGGTCCGCCTGGGGCAGGCCGTAGCCGGAGTAGCTGCGGGCGATGTAGACGACGAAGCGCAGATGCGACAGCACCAGGCGGCGCGCCGCCTCCAGGTCTCCCTCGTCGTGAAGCCGGAAGGCGAGATCGCGCTCCTCTTCGACGGTCAGCATGGGAATGCCATTGACCGCCTGAATGTAGCCGTTCAGGTCATGACCGGGAGAGAGCTGCCCCACCGGCAGAAGACTGGTGCTCATGTGCAGGTTGTCTCCTTCGAAGCCCATAGTGCTGTACGTGATCGCTGAGTACGACGATGAAAGCCGTTGAAAGTTCCGAGTATGCTCGCATACCGCGAGGAATCAACCGGCCGACTGCCTCAGCGAGGCCGGATCTCCGCCAGGTGCCGACTCACGGCCAGCCAGGCACCCAGCCAGCCCAAAAGTGTACTACAGCCCAGCAGCATTGTAGACCCTTCGGCCCCCAGCCGCGGCAGGGCGAAACTGGCGCCGTAGCTCGCCGCCAGCGCGGAGACCGGCGCCGCCAGCCAATCGCTGCCGAGGCTCAACAGCCCCCAGGCCAGCAGGCCGCCGCCGAGGCCGAACCAGGCGCCGCTGTAGAGGAAGGGGCGACGCACGAAGGCGTGGGTGGCGCCGATCAGGGTGACCACCTCGATCTCCTGGCGGCGGCTCTCCACGGCCAGTCGGATGGTGTTGCCCACCACCAGCAGCACCCCCAGCGCGAACAGCACGCCCAGCGCCAGGGTGACGCGCTGGCCCAGGGCGGCGAGATGGCGCAGGCGCTCCAGCCAGGCGAGATCCAGACGCACCTCGTCGACGCCGGGCACCGCCGCGAGGGCCTCGGCGAGCCGGCGCACCGCCGCGGGGTCGGCATCGGCAGGCTGCACCACGACGCTGGCCGGCAGCGGGTTCGTCTCGAGCCGCGCCAGGGCGTCCTCGAGCCCCAGCGCCTGCTGGAACTCGGCCATGCCCTCGGCGGCGGTGATCAGCCGGGTGGAGGCCACGCCCGCCTGGGCGGCCAGGGCCTGCTCGATGCGCCCGGCCTCGGCCTCGCCGACGTCC
>JAWWBV010000632.1:0-1919 GCA_033720795.1 Halomonas sp.
CTGACCCTGCTGGTCCACGGCTCCCGCGGCGACCTCGCCGACCCGGCGCTGAAGGCCTTCGGCGAGAAGTGGGCCCACGACCCGCTGGTGATGGACCAGTGGTTCAGCCTCCAGGTGACGCGCCCCCAGGCGGACGTGCTGGAGCGCGTGAAGTTCCTGATGGCCCATCCGGCCTTCTCGCTGAAGAACCCCAACAAGGTGCGCGCGCTGATCGGCGCCTTCGCCAACCACAACCCGGTCAACTTCCACCGGGCCGACGGCGAGGGCTACCGGCTGCTGGCCGACACAGTGATCGAGCTCAACCGGCTCAACCCGGAGATCGCCGCGCGGCTGATCACGCCGCTGACCCGCTGGGCCCGCTTCGACGAGGCGCGCCAGGAGCTGATGAAGGCCGAGCTCGAGCGCATCCGCGCCGAGGAACTCTCGCCCAACGTCTATGAGGTGGTGGAGAAGGCGCTCGCCTGAGGGCGCTCCCCGCCTGGAAGGGACGCACGAGAAACGACGGCGCCGCCCGGGAGGGCGGCGCTTTCTTTATGGGGTGAAGGGCGAGGGCGTCAGTGGATCAGCCAGCTCAGCACCGTCACTCCCATCAGCCACCAGATGAGCATGACGATGAAGGCGCCGCGCAGCAGGGCGGCCATGCCCTTCCACAGCAGCCACAGGCCGAACGCCAGCACCAGCAGGCTGATCAGGGTGATCGGGATGCCCAGCGAGTCGGACAGCCCCTGCATGAAGCTGCCCGCCGCCTCGTCGAGGCCGGAGAAGAAGCCGGTCAGGCCCGCGACGAGGAAGCGGATGAACTCGCCGAAGGCGCTGCCGATGAAGCTGAAGACGTCGTCCATGGGTGTGGGGTCCGGTGTGGGGGCCACGGCGTGCCGGCCGGGCCCTGACATCAAGCGATGGAGAAAGTATCGCGACAAGCGGCCTGCCCTGACAAGCGGGGGCGCCGCTCACCTCAGTTGGCTAACCCCGGCGGGCTCACCCCAGCTGGCTCGCCCGGGAGGCCACCCCGGCCTCCTCGGCGGCGCTGTCGGCCAGCGCCCGGCCGGCCTCGTCGTAGACGTGGAAGACCGCATTGGCCCCCAGCTCGCGGATCGGCTCGATCTCCTCGGGGTATTCCACCACGGCGGTGATGCGCCCCGGGAACTCGCGGGAGCGCAGCTGCTTGAGGGCGAAGAGGTTGCCCGCATGGTGCGGCATCGCCAGCACCACCATCTGCACGTCGCGAGACATCAGTAGCTTGTCCCAGAAGTCGGAGTCCACGGCATCGCCCTCGAGGACATTGAAGCCGCGGCCGCTCAGGGTCTTGACGCTCTGGGGGTTGCTGTCGATGCCCAGCACGCGCAGGCCGTACTCCTTCTGCAGGCGGCGATAGACGCTGCGACCGATGCGCCCCATGCCGAGCACCACCGCCTCGGCGTCGCCGACCTCGATGGGGCGGTCGCTGGGCGAGAGCTCGTCGACGCTGATCCGCGGCAGCCGCGGTTCCAGCCAGCGATAGACCCGTTCGCTCACGCCGTTGAGCACCGCCGACAGGCCGAAGCTGAGCGCCACGGCCAGGGAGATCACCACCAGCCAGTCCCCCGAGAGCCAGCCGCTGGAGACCGCGATGGCGCCGACGATGAGGCCGAACTCGGAGTAGTTGGTCAGGCTGAGGGTGGCCAGCACCGAGGTGCGGTGGCGCATCTTGAAGCGCATGAAGATCGCCTGATAGATGACGCTCTTCAGCGGCAGGATCAGCACCAGCAGCAGGGCCGCGCCGAGCATCTCGGCGCTCGGCATGGCGGTCAGCCCGATGCTCAGGAAGAAGCCCACCAGCAAGAGCTCCTTGAGGCTGAACATCGAGCGCGCCAGGGTCTGGGCGGCGGGGTGGGGCGCCAGCAGCAGGCCGATGATCAGCGCGCCGAGATCGCCCTTCA
>JAWWBV010000633.1:0-1917 GCA_033720795.1 Halomonas sp.
CATGGCCAAGTCCTTCACCGTCGCCACCTGCCTGGCGATCCTGCTGCTGGCCGCCGGCGCCCACCGCCTGACCCCGGCCGTGCCGTTCACCATGCCGCGCCGGCTGTGGCTCGGCTGGTACCCCGGGCACTTCGCGGCCATTGCCCTGTGGCTATGGCTGGCCGGCGGGCTGAGCTGAGTGCTGCGCCTCGACCAGAAACACCTTGAAGGCCTGCCATAGCGGGCTGCGGTAGCGCTGCGGGTGCCAGACCAGGGAGAAGGTGCGGCGCAGCCGCAGCGGTGTCTCCAGCGCGATCAGCTCGCCGCGCTCGAGCTCGCCGGCCACGCTCAGCCGCGACAGGCAGCCGAGCCCCAGGCCGGCCCGCACCGCCTGCTTGATCGCCTCGTGCTGGCCAAGCTCCATGCGCACCCTGGGCGGCACGCCCCGGGCACGCATGGCCTGCTCGAAGACGCCGCGGGTGCCCGAGCCGGTCTCGCGCAGGATCCAGTCCGCCTCGGCCAGCGCCGCCTCGTCGAGCCGACCCCGCCGGGCCAGCGCATGGCCCGGCGCGGCCACCACCACCATGCGGTCCTCGCACCAGGCCTCGCTGGCCAGCGCCGGCTCGCGACACTCCCCCTCGATCAGTCCCAGGTCCGCCTCCAGGCGCAGCACGTCGGTGATCACCTCGAAGGTGTTGCGCAACCTGAGCCGCAGGTCCGCCGCCGGGTGCGCCTCGCTGAAGCGGCCGGCCAGGGCCGGCAGCAGGTAGGTGCCCACGGTGGCGCTGGCCGACACGCTGAGCACGCCCTGCAGCCGCCCCTCGGGCTCGGTGGCCTCGGCCACGAAGCCGGCGACGCCGTCCAGCAGCTCCTCGGCCCGGGGCAGCAACCGGCGCCCCAGGTCGTTGAGGTGCAGGCGGCGCCCCAGCCGCTCGAAGAGCGCGATCCCCAGGTGCCGCTCGAGGTCCGAGAGCGCCTGGCTGGTCGCCGACTGGGAGAGGCTGAGCTCGACGGCGGCCGCGCTGACCGTGCCGAGTCGCGCCACCGCGGCGAAGACCTGCAGCTGTCGAAAACTCACCGTGGGAGTCATATCGGTTTTTCCGAAAAGCCAGTTCGTTATTAACTGATAACCATACGACCTGAGCCGCGCCTAGCATAGCCCCGGACATCCCCTCGAGAGGAGAGCATCATGAGGCAAGGCCTGGCGGTCTGTACCGCCCTGACCGTCGTTGGCTTCGGGCTGGCGCAACTCCCCCTGCTGGCCGGCGCCGGCATAAGCCCCCTGGTGGTGGCGCTGCTGCTGGGGATCCTGGTCGGCAACACCCCGCTGGCCGGGCGCCTTCAGCACACCGCCCCCGGGCTCAAGTTTGCCACCCGCTGGCTGCTGCGCAGCGGCATCGTGCTGTTCGGCCTCTCGCTGACCCTGCAGCAGGTCGCCGCCCTGGGCCCCCGGGTGCTGCTGCTCGACGTGCTGGTGATCACGAGCGTGCTGGTCGCCGGCTACCTGATCGGCACCCGGGTGCTGGGCATGGACCGCGAGACCCGGAACCGTCGGGTCGAGCCCATCACCGAGCAGGAAGAGACTCGGCTCGGTCACCGCGCTGATCGGCGGGACGACCGGAGCGCGCTCCTCCTGACCAGCGGGATCGCTGCCCGCGATGCCCACCAGAGCGGCGACCAGCAGTCCGCTCAGTAGTGTGAGCGTCGCCAGCGTCGTCACGTAGCCCGACTGCCCTCTCGTGTTTCTCATCTGTTGTTCCCCCTCGCCTTGCTCGACACGAGTCGACCGGGGGACGCGCTCGCGCGCAACCCGATACAGGTGCATTCCATGGGATGTCCTCCTCAGGTCTTGACGGCCGAAAGGGCCCCGTACCACTCCTCGGGCCCGTTGCCTCGATGCTGCGCGCGATGAGGCGACGATGTCAACGAGAAAGTCAG
>JAWWBV010000634.1:0-1916 GCA_033720795.1 Halomonas sp.
CCACCACAAAGCCCACCTCACCGGCGCGCAGGATATCGGTCTGGCGGCGCTGCGGCGTGAAGATGCCCACCTCGTTGGCCTGCCAGTCGCGCCCGGTGGAGGTGATACGGATCTTCTCGCCTTTCTTCAGGGTGCCGTCGAAGATCCGCACCAGGGAGACCACCCCCAGGTAGTTGTCGAACCAGGAGTCGATGATCAGCGCCTGCAGCGGCGCGCCGGGATCGCCCTTGGGGGGCGGGATGTCGCGCACCAGGCGCTCGAGCAGCGCGTCGATGCCGAGCCCGCTCTTGGCCGAGACCTGGCAGGCGTCGGTGGCGTCCAGGCCGATGATCTCCTCGATCTCGTGGGCCACCTTGTCCGGGTCGGCCTGGGGCAGGTCCATCTTGTTGAGCACCGGCAACACCTCGAGCCCCTGCTCGATGGCGGTGTAGCAGTTGGCCACCGACTGGGCCTCGACGCCCTGGCCGGCATCCACCACCAGCAGCGCGCCCTCGCAGGCGTAGAGCGAGCGGGACACCTCGTAGGAGAAGTCCACGTGGCCCGGGGTATCGATGAAGTTGAGCTGATAGACATTGCCGTCATCGGCGTGATAGTCCAGCGTCACCGACTGGGCCTTGATGGTGATCCCGCGCTCACGCTCGAGGTCCATGGAGTCGAGCACCTGCTCCTTGAGCTCGCGCTCGGTCAGGCCACCGCAGGTCTGGATCAGGCGATCGGCCAGGGTCGATTTGCCGTGGTCGATGTGGGCGATGATCGAGAAGTTACGGATGTGCTTGAGGGGATCGGAGGTTGCGTCTTGGGACATCGAGTCGATTCTGCCTTGTGGGTGTCGGGCCACGGCCGACCCGACGGATCGCTAAGCGGTCGGCTGGCGGGCTCTGATGGAATGGGCGCCATTGTAGCGGGATGCGCCTGCCAGATACAGCGACCCGACGGCGGCGGCCGTCGGGTCGCGATCAGGCAGGGCTCGGATCAGGGCCCACAAGCGGCCTCGGGTGGGCCAACGAGGGACCGGCGCGGGGCCGGCTCAGTCGCCGGCCAGCCGCATGGCCACGAACATCGAGCGGCCGTCGCGGAAGAGGCGCACCGGCATCGCCCGATCCTCGGGCAGCTCGGCCACCAGGCCTGCAAGCTGGGCGGGATCCTCGACCGCACGGTGATCGATGCTGACCAGCACGTCGCCGACGCGCAGCCCCGCCGCGGCGGCGGCGCCGTTCGGATCGACCTCGACGACGCGCACGCCGTGGGCGATGCCCAGCGCCTCGCGCTCGTCCTCCTCCAGCGCCTGCACGGCGATGCCGAGCCGTCCCGGGCCCTCCTCCGGGGCGGCCGCAGCGGTCTCGCCCCGGGCGTCCGGCCACTCGCCGAGGGTCACGGTCTCCTGGCGGCGCTCGCCGTCACGCAGCAGGGTCAGCTCGACCTCGCTGCCCGGCAGCAGTTGTCCGATCAGGCGCGGCAGGGTGCTGGACTGGTCCACCTCGCGGCCGTTGACCGAGAGGATCACGTCGCCGGCCTCGAGGCCCCCGCGGGCCGCCGGCCCCTCGGGATCCAGGTCGGCGATCAGCGCGCCCTCCGCGGTGTCCATGCCGAAGGACTCGGCGAGGTCGCGGGAGACCGGCTGGATCATCACGCCGAGCCAGCCGCGGCTGACCTGGCCGTCGTTGCGCAGCTGGTCGGCCACGTCCATGGCGACGTTGATCGGGATCGCGAAGGAGAGCCCCATGTAGCCCCCGCTGCGGGTGAGGATCTGCGAGTTCACCCCGATCACCTCGCCGTCGAGGTTGAAGAGCGGACCGCCGGAGTTGCCCGGGTTGATGGCCACGTCGGTCTGGATGAAGGGCACGTAGGCGTCCCGCGGCAGGGTGCGGTCGATGGCGCTGATGATGCCGGCGGTCACCGAATGATCGAAGCCGAAG
>JAWWBV010000635.1:0-1915 GCA_033720795.1 Halomonas sp.
CGACGATGACGCAGGGTGCCGCGCCGCTCTCCCACAGCGCCTGCTTGGACTCCGCCGCGCCGACGAAGCCCACCGGGCAGCCGACGATCGCCGCCGGGCGCGGGCAGGCCGGGTCCTCGAGCATGTTGAGCAAATGAAAGAGCGCGGTCGGCGCATTGCCGATCGCCACCACCGCGCCGCCGAGCCGGGGCCGCCACAGCTCCAGCGCCGCCGCCGAGCGGGTGTTGGCCATCTCGCGCGCCAGCCCCGGCACCCGCTCGTCGTGCAGGGTGCAGATCACGGCGTTGTCCGCCGGCAGGCGCTTGCGGGTGATGCCCTCGGCGACCATGCGCGCGTCGCAGAGGATCGGCGCCCCGGCCTCCAGTGCCGTCCGGGCCCGAGCCACCGCGTCGTCGCGGAAGTGGACGTGGGCCGCCAGCGCCACCAGGCCGGCGGCGTGGATCATGCGCACGGCGACCGGCTCCTCCTCGGGCGAGAAACGCGACAGCTCGGCCTCGCGCCGTATGATGGCGAAGGACTCCCGGTAGATCGCCGGCCCGTCGGTTTCATAGACGTAAGGCATCTGTTTTCTCCTAATAAATCCTTCCCGGCAACAAGGCGTCGCGAGGGCGCTATGAATCCTTCCCTGGGCGCTACCGACGCCCTGCGACGCTTTCGCATCCTGCGCCGCTTGCAGGGCCGGTGCTGGCCATCCATGGCCAGCCCGTTCGGAGCGGTGCTCCTCACCCCTGGCGTAGGACCCTCGCTCTGCCTTGTCCCCGGGGCTCGTCCTATCTGACGCCGGGGTCGTGAGTGCAATGACCTCGGGTTCGCTGAGGCCGGTCGCGACCGGCGTGTCATCGGCGCGTCCGCCCAGGATCAGGTCATAGCGGCCGCCGCGCCCCGTCAGGCAGACCTCGGCCGGGCGACTGCGGGCGCAGCCCTTGGCGCAACCGGACACATGTACCCGGCCTGCACCTCGTTCATCCGGGCGCTCGGCCCATCGGTCGGCCAGCGCCCGGGCCAGGCCCAGGGTCGCCACGCTGGCCTGGGCGCAGAACGGCGCGCCGGGGCAGGCGTCCATGGCCAGCCGCGGGTCGTGCGCGTCATGGATCAGTTCGCCGTCCGGCGCGGCCTCGTTCATGTTCTCGCTCTCGCCCTCCAGCAGCAGGCGCCGCCAGGGGGTCACGCGGATGCCGGTGACGGCGTCGCCGAGTACGCGCCGAAGCGCCGCGGCCGCCACCCGGCCGAAGGGCAGCCCGACCACCCGACCCCACGGATGTGCCCCCAACGTCGGGCCGACCTCGGCTTTGGCTTCCGCCGGAACAGCATCGGCCGAGGCCCACTCCGGCAACGGCGCGCTGAAGCGCTTCATCCGCCCGGCCGCGAGGCCGCCCTCGTCGACGAACCAGTGCGCCAGGCGCGTCATCAGCGCGACGGCGGCCTCGGTGTCGGCGACCGGCGTGCCGAGGTCACGCCCGTCGGCCCGCACCAGCAGGCCGCCCTCGCGCGAGCGCTCGAGGCGCAGGTCGGCGGGGATATCGCCCAGCACGGGGGCCGGGCCGACGTCCAGCGCCAGGCCCCACTTGGCCGGCAGCGCCGGCCAGTCGGCCAGGCGGTGTCCCAACCGGCGCGCCGCCTCGTGCGTCGCGTCGCCCTCGCGCCACTCCGGGGCGAGCAACAGCGCCGGGCGGCGCTCGGCCGCGGCGTCCGGGGCCACCAGGCCGTGCTCGACCAGGAAGGCCATCAGCGCGGGCCAGCCGGCCTCGCTCACGCCGCGCAGCTGCAGGTTGGCGCGGCGGGTGAGCTCGATCAGGCCGCTGCCCCAGGTCTCGGCGGCCTCGCACAGCGACAGCATCTGGGCCCGGGTGAGCCGGCCCATCGGCGGGCGCACGCGCACCAGCAGGCCGTCGCCGGTGGCCATGGGCCGCCAGGC
>JAWWBV010000636.1:0-1912 GCA_033720795.1 Halomonas sp.
CGGCGCTGGCTGTCGCTCGCCCGCTCCAGGTGGCGCCCCACCTCCTCCAGGCTCTCGACGAAACCGGAGAACTTGGCCAGCAGCTTCTCGGCCCGCTCGCCGATCAGGCGCGCGTTCTCGTTCTGGCGCTCCAGGCTCCACAGGCCCGCCACGGTGCGCAGGCTCGCCAGCAGGGTGGTCGGGGTGACCACCACCACCTGGCGGTCGAAGGCCTCCTGGAAGAGCGAGGGGTCGCGCTCGAAGGCGGCGGCGAAGGCCGGCTCCACCGGCACGAAGAGGAACACGAAGTCCGGCGAGTTCAGTCCCGGCAGGGCCGGGTAGTCCTTGCCCGAGAGGCCCGCCACGTGGCTGCGCAGCGACTGCAGGTGGGCCTTCATGGCCGCCTCGCGCTCGTCCTGTGCCTCGGCGTTGACCACGCGGGTCCAGGCGACCAGCGACACCTTGGCATCGACGATCAGGTGGCGGTCGTCGGGCAGGTAGATCACCGCATCGGGGCGCTGGCGCCCCTGGTCGCCCTGCAGCGAGACCTCGCGACGGTACTCGATGTCGCGACGCAGGCCGCTGCGCTCGAGCACGGTCTCGAGCATCAGCTCGCCCCAGTGGCCCTGGGCCTTCTGGTCGCCCTTGAGCGCCCGGGCGAGCCCCGCGGCCTCCTCGCCGAGGCGGGCGTTGAGCCCGGCCAGCTGCTCGAGCTGGGCCTTGAGGGAGCCGCTGTCGCGGCTCTGCTGGCCGTGGAGCTCCTCGACCCGGCGGCGGAACTGGTCGACCTGCTCGCGGAAGGGCTTGAGCGTCGCCTCGAGGCCGTCGCGGCTCTGGGCGGTGAAGGCCTGCTGGCGCTCCTCGAAGATGCGTCCGGCCAGCTGGTGGAACTCCTCCTTGAGCCGCTCGCGGGCCTCCTCGAGCAGGGCCAGCTGCTCGCGGTGGCGCAGCGCCATCTGTTCGCGCTCTGTCTCGAGACGGGTGGCACGCTCGCGCTGCTCGGCGAGCCGGTCGCGGGTGCCGGCGAGCTCGGCCTCGAGAGCCGCCAGGCGCTCGCGGCTGCTGTCCAGCTGGGCGTCGCTCTGGGCCAGCTCCTGCTCGAGGCGCCGCACGCCGGCCTCGCGCTCGTGCTCGGCCTGCTCCCGGGCGGCGAGGGCCGCCTCGGCGGCCGCCAGGCGCCGCCGCCAGCCCAGCGCCAGCAGGGCGGTCACGGCGAGCAGCCCCGCCAGCGCTACCGCGACCCCGCCGGCCGGCCCGGCCGCCTGCCACCAGGCGGTCATCGCCGCCCCGGGGCGCCATCGGCGCCGGCCGGCGCCTCCCCGTCCACCGCGGCCAGCTCCTCCACCAGGGCGCGCAGCAGCGACCAGAACTCCTCCACCGAGGCGAGCTCCACCCGCTCGTCCGGGGAGTGGGCACCGCGGATCTGCGGGCCGAAGGAGATCATGTCGAGCCCTGGGTACTTGCCGCCGAGGATGCCGCACTCGAGGCCCGCATGGATCACCTTCACCTCGGGGTCCTGGCCCAGCCGCTCGGCGTGCAGGCGGCGAAAGCGCGCCAGCAGCGGGCTTGCCGGGTTCGGCGTCCAGCCGGGATAGGCGTTCTCGACCCGGGTGCGGGCGCCGATCAGCTCGAACAGCGCGCGGAAGCGATCGGCGATGTCCGCCGTGGCACTGTCGCGCAGCGAGCGCACCAGGGCGCAGAGGTGGAAGCGCCCGGCGGAGAGGCTGACCACCCCGAGGTTGTTGGAGGTCTCCACCACCCCGGGCAGCGCGACGCTCATCCGCTCGACGCCGCAGGGTGCCACGTGCAGGGCCCGCACCAGCAGGTGGCTGGCCTCGGCGGTCAGGGCCTCGGCGGTCAGGGCCTCGTCCGGCGGCGCGTCGGCGGGCGCGAGGGAGAGCGCGAGCCCCTCGTCGACGCCGGCGAGCTCGGC
>JAWWBV010000637.1:0-1911 GCA_033720795.1 Halomonas sp.
ATCGGCGACATGGGCCTGCCGTGGCAGGTGGTCGAGCTCGACCCCGACGCCGACCCGCTGGCCTGATCGACGATGGTGGATACGCCCGACTTCGACGTCACGGCCTGCCCCTCGCCGGCCTACGTGGTGGATGACGCCCTGCTGCGCCGTAACCTGGAACTGCTCGCGCGGGTCCAGCAGGAGAGCGGAGCGCGCATCCTGCTGGCGCTCAAGGGCTTCGCCCTGTGGGACGCCTTCCCGCTGGTCAGCCGCTACCTGGTGGGCACCACGGCCAGCGGCCAGGACGAGGCGCGGCTCGGCGCGGAGACCTTCGGCGGCGAGGTGCACGCCTACTCGCCGGCCTTCAGCGAGGCGGAGATGGCGGTGGTGCTGCAGTACGCGGATCACCTCAGCTTCAACTCCCCGGCCCAGTGGCAGCGCCACCGCGCGGCCGTGGCCGCGGCGCCGCGCGAGGTCTCCTGCGGGCTGCGGGTGAACCCGGAGTACTCCGAGGGCAAGGTCGCGCTCTACGATCCCTGCGCGCCCGGCTCACGCCTCGGCACCCGGGCGGCGGAGCTCGAGGGCGTGGATCTCGCCGGCCTCGACGGCCTGCACTTCCACACCCTCTGCGAGCAGGACAGCGACGCCCTGGAGCGCACCCTGGCGGCCTTCGAGGAGAAGTTCGGCCGCTATCTCCGCGGCCTCGCGTGGGTCAACTTCGGCGGCGGCCACCACATCACCCGTCCCGACTACGACGTCGAACGGCTGGTGCGGGTGATCCGCGACTTCAAGGCGCGCCACCCGCACCTCGAGGTCTACCTGGAGCCGGGCGAGGCGATCGCCCTCAACACCGGCTACCTGGTCTGCACGGTGCTCGACATCGTCGAGAACGACGGCGCCATCGCCATCCTCGACACCTCGGCCACCGCGCACATGCCCGACGTGCTGGAGATGCCCTACCGGCCCGAGATCATCGGCGCCGGCGAGCCCGGCGAGAAGGCCCACACCTATCGCCTGGGCGGGCTGACCTGCCTGGCCGGCGACGTGGTGGGGGAGTACAGCTTCGACGCGCCGCTCGCGATCGGCGACCGGCTGGTGTTCACCGACATGGCCCACTACACCATGGTCAAGACCACCACCTTCAACGGCATGCGCCTGCCGTCGATCTGCCGCATCGACGAGGCGAGCCGCGAGGTGCGCACGGTGAAGACCTTCGGCTACGAGGACTACCGGCAGCGGCTGAGCTGACGCCGCCACGGACCTCGACGCCGACGCGACGGGCCCCCTCGGGGCCCGTCGTCGTTTCCTCCCCCCCAGGGCGTTCCGCCCCTTTTCTCCCCCACGACTTTCCCGCATGGTGGCGTCAGCGACGTCATGCCAGCGCGAAAGGAGCCACCATGACCCAGGTCTTCAAGTTCGGCGGCGCCTCGGTCCGGGATGCCGAGGCCATCCGCCACCTGGGCGAGCTGCTCGCCCAGTTCCCCGGGCGCCCGCTGATCGTGGTGGTCTCGGCCATGGGCAAGACCACCAACGCCCTGGAGGCGCTGCTCGCCGCGGCCCGGGGCGACGAGGCGGCCGAGTACCGCGAGCGCCTCGCGGCCCTGCGCCGCGACCACCTCGCCACCGTCGAGGCGCTCTTCGGGGCCTCGGCGGAGCCGGTGACCCGGCGTGTCGAGGCGCTGATCCATGAGCTCGACCGGCGCCACCGGGCCCATGCCGGCCGCGAGCGCCCCTTCCACTACGACCAGACGGTCTGCTTCGGCGAGCTGCTCTCCACCACCATCGTCGCCGCCTGGCTCGACGAGATCGGGCTCGCCAGCGAGTGGCGTGACGCCCGGGAATTGATCGTCACCGACGAGGACCACCAGGCGGCCAACGTCGACTGGGCGGCCACCGCCGAGCGGGTGCGCGGCCTGGACCTCGACGACGGCC
>JAWWBV010000638.1:0-1909 GCA_033720795.1 Halomonas sp.
CTCGCGGTCGGAGTGGCCCTGCTGCTGCCAGTCGACCAGCGCCTGCAGGTCCGCGCGCTCGACGCTCGCGTCATCGGCGAAGCGCAGCTGGTTCTCGAGCAGGATCTTCAGGGTCTTGGGCAGTCGGTCGATGTTGCCGAGTGCCTCGGCGGCCTTGGGCAGGCTGTGGAAGTGGTAGGTCTGACCGCCGGCGTCCAGCGTCTCCAGGGTATCCGGTAGGGCGTCATTGCTCATGCTGTGTGTCCTCCTTTCGCGTCGCGGGGAGTGAGGGTCACCATCCTGGCACCTCCATGCTACATGGTCATGATAGAGGGCGTTTTCAATCGCTGCCCGGGGGCGCCCGCGGCCGGGTACCCTTGAAATGGTGGACGTGGCCCTCCATATTGCTGCAACACCACAGAAGGCGCTGATCGTCGAATGCACGAGGAACAGCTCGAGTCGCGGGAGGTGCACTGCCCCTACTGCGATACGCCGTTCGACCTGCTGGTCGACCTGTCCCAGGGCAGTCAGGCCACCTGGGAGGACTGCCCGCGCTGCTGCGCCCCGATCCAGCTGCGCATCGAGGTCTCGCCGGTCAGCGGCGAGCTCGAGGCGCTCACGCTGGGGCGCGACGACGACGTGCTTTAGTCGGCGCCGGAGGGTGTCACGAGCGTTCAGCGGCCTGCGCCATGCCGGTATCATCCGTCGGCATCGCCCAGCCCACTGTGCCATTTCCGACTCCACGAGGTCCTTCCATGAGCGACGCGCGCCACGAACGCCTGATCATCCTCGGCTCCGGTCCCGCCGGCTACACGGCGGCCGTCTATGCGGCCCG
The DNA here is from genome assembly GCA_033720795.1 of Halomonas sp. GTDB lineage: Bacteria > Pseudomonadota > Gammaproteobacteria > Pseudomonadales > Halomonadaceae > Halomonas. The sequence continues at coordinate 815 of JAWWBV010000638.1, forward strand.
GGCCAACCTCAAGCCGCTGCTGATCACCGGCATCCAGGCCGGCGGCCAGCTGACCACCACCACCGACGTCGATAACTGGCCGGGCGATGACGAGGGCGTCCAGGGCCCGGAGCTGATGGAGCGCATGAAGCGCCACGCCGAGCGCTTCGACACCGAGGTGCTGTTCGATCATATCAACGAGGTCGAGCTGCGCGAGAAGCCCTACACCCTGAAGGGCGATGGCGGCACCTACACCTGCGACGCCCTGATCATCGCCACCGGCGCCAGCGCCCGCTACCTGGGGCTGCCCTCCGAGCAGGCGTTCATGGGCCAGGGCGTCTCGGCCTGCGCCACCTGCGACGGCTTCTTCTACCGCAACCAGGAGGTCGTGGTGGTGGGCGGCGGCAACACCGCCGTGGAGGAGGCGCTCTACCTCTCCAACATCGCCTCGAAGGTGACCCTGGTGCATCGCCGCGACGGCCTGCGGGCCGAGAAGATCCTCCAGGACAAGCTCTTCGAGAAGGCCGAGGAGGGCAAGGTGGTGCTCGAGTGGAACCAGACCCTCGACGAGGTGCTGGGCGACAACAGCGGCGTGACCGGCGTGCGGCTGCGCTCCACCGAGACCGGCGAGACCAAGGAGCTGGCGGCGCCCGGCGTGTTCATCGCCATCGGCCACAGCCCCAACACCGGCATCTTCGAGGGGCAGCTGGAGATGGCCGGCGGCTACATCCGCGTGCAGTCCGGCCTCGAGGGCAACGCCACCGCCACCAGCGTGCCGGGCGTGTTCGCCGCCGGCGATGTCATGGACCACGTCTATCGCCAGGCCGTGACCTCCGCCGGCACCGGCTGCATGGCGGCGCTGGATGCCGAGCGCTACCTCGACGAGCTGTAATTCCTCCCATCCGGCAAGAAAGCGCTGCGTGCCAAAGGCACCAAGGTGAGCGGCGCCGGGGACAGTCCGTAGAGGAGGTCCTACGCCAGGGATGGCGTCGGTAGCCCCCAGGGAGGGGTTCACGGCGCCTCCTCGGAGGACTGGCCCCGGGCAAGCCGCGGTTCAGTGCCCGCAAAGGCCAGTCGGACAGCCGAGTCTGGTGGGTGCACAAGCCAACTCTCCAG
>JAWWBV010000639.1:0-1906 GCA_033720795.1 Halomonas sp.
CTGAGCCTCGACGAGACCACCACCGCCCACGACCTGGACACGCTGTTCGACGTACTGCTCGACGAGGAGCATGGGCTGGGCGTGCGCGAGCTCGACGACCGGGTGATCGCCGAGGGGCTCAGCGGCATCCCGGCCGCCTGCGGCCGCGAGTCCGAGTTCCTTCGCCACCCGACCTTCCAGCGCTACCGCAGCGAGACCGAGATGCTGCGCTACCTCAAGCGCCTGGAGAACAAGGACCTGTCGCTCGCCCACGCGATGATCCCGCTGGGTTCCTGCACCATGAAGCTCAACGCCACCAGCGAGATGATCCCCATCACCTGGCCGGAATTCGCCCGCATCCACCCCTTCGCGCCCCGCGACCAGGTGGCCGGCTACAAGCAGATGATCGACGAGCTGGCCGCCTTCCTCGTCGAGGTGACCGGCTACGACCACATCTCCATGCAGCCCAACTCCGGCGCCCAGGGCGAGTACGCCGGCCTGATCGCCATCCGTCGCTACCAGGCGGCCCAGGGCGAGGGGCACCGCGACGTCTGCCTGATCCCGAGCTCCGCCCACGGTACCAACCCCGCCTCCGCCGCCATGGCGAGCATGCAGGTGGTGGTCGTGGAGTGCGACGCCGACGGCAACATCGATCTCGACGACCTCACCGCCAAGGCCGAGGCCCACCGCGACGCCCTCTCGGCGATCATGATCACCTACCCCTCCACCCACGGGGTGTTCGAGACCAACGTCCGCGAGGTGTGCGAGATCGTGCATGCCCACGGCGGCCAGGTGTACATCGACGGCGCCAACATGAACGCCCAGGTGGGCCTGACCCGTCCCGGCGACTTCGGCGGCGACGTCAGCCACCTCAACCTGCACAAGACCTTCTGCATCCCCCACGGCGGCGGCGGCCCGGGCATGGGCCCGATCGGCGTCAAGGCGCACCTGGCGCCCTACGTGTCCAACCACGCGGTGACCCCGATCGCGGGCGTCGAGGCGGGCTGCGGCGCGGTCTCGGCGGCGCCCTTCGGCTCGGCCTCGATCCTGCCGATCTCCTGGGCCTACATCAAGATGATGGGCGCGCGCGGCCTGCGCGAGGCCACCGAGCTCGCCATCCTCAACGCCAACTACATCGCCACGCGCCTCGGCGAGCACTACCCGGTGCTCTACAAGGGCGCGAACGGCACCGTGGCCCACGAGTGCATCATCGACATCCGCCCGCTCAAGGCCGAGTCCGGCATCAGCGAGGAGGACATCGCCAAGCGCCTGATGGACTACGGCTTCCACGCGCCGACCATGTCCTTCCCGGTGCCCGGCACGCTGATGATCGAGCCCACCGAGTCGGAGTCCCGCTACGAGATCGACCGCTTCTGCGACGCCATGATCAGTATCCGCGAGGAGATCGACGCGGTGCAGCGCGGCGACTGGCCGGCGGACAACAACCCGCTGGTCAACGCCCCGCACACCATGGCCGACCTGATGGACGCGGCCTGGGAGCGCCCCTACTCGCGCGAGCTCGGCGCCTTCCCCTCCGAGGCCGTCAAGGCGGCCAAGTACTGGCCGGCGGTCAACCGCGTCGATAACGTCTTCGGCGACCGGCAGCTGATCTGCTCCTGCCCGAGCATCGACGAGTACCGCGATTGAGGTATCGCGGCGGCGCCTCCCCGGCGCCGCCCGGCCTTCAACGAACAGGGCCCCGCTTCGGCGGGGCCCTGTTTTGTGGATCGTCGCATTTTGGCGTGAAGCCGCTCGGCAGGAAAGGAGGTGGGCAGCTTTTGTGTGGGAGCGACGGTTCGGCGCTCCGAGCTTGCATCGCGAAAGAAGGCCGAAGGCCTTCCCGGCCTTAGGCACGAAGCCCGAGGCGCCTGTCGGCGCCGATCGCCGTGCAAGTCGAGGCGTCGAACCGACGGCTCCCACAGGAGAC
>JAWWBV010000640.1:0-1892 GCA_033720795.1 Halomonas sp.
ACCGGCAGCACCCGGGTCAGCAGCTCGTTGGCATAGAGCCCGCAGAGCAGCCCCTCGCCTGCCAGCAGCGCCGCGCTGCCGCGCCCCTCCATCAGCCGCAGGCGCTTGAGCTCGCCCTCCCCGACCCAGGTGACGTGCATCGGGGCGAAGGGCTGCAGCCGACCCCGGGCGCGGCTGCCCGGACGCTGCACGCCCTGGGCGACGGCCCGCACCCGGCCGTGCCGGAGGGTCAGCAGCTCGACCAGGGCGCTGGTCTCGCGATAGGGACGCTTGTGCAGCAGGAAGGCCGGTTCCGGGGTCATCGCGGCGTCATGGCATCAGTCCAGGTCGTAGCCCAGGCTCTTCAGGGCCCGCTCGTCGTCGGACCAGCCGCTCTTGACCTTGACCCAGAGGTTGAGCATCACCTTGGCACCCAGCGCGCGCTCCATGTCGAGACGCGCCTCGCGACCGATGTTCTTGATCCGATCGCCCTTCTCGCCGATCAGGATCTTCTTCTGGCCCGCCCGCTCGACGAGGATCAGGGCGCTGATGTGCACCACCCGTCCCTCGTCGCGGAACTCCTCGATCTCCACCGTCATCTGGTAGGGCAGCTCGTCGCCGAGCTGGCGCATCACCTTCTCGCGCACCATCTCGGCGGCCAGGAAGCGCTGGCTCTTGTCGGTGACCTGATCCTCGGGGAAGTAGTGCACGCTCTCGGGCAGGTGCTTGGCCACCTCGTCCTCGAGCTCCGGCACGTTGGTGCCGTGCTTGGCGGAGATCGGCACGATGGCGGCGAAGTCGCGACGCGCGCCGACCTGCTCCAGCCACGGCAGCAGGCTGGCCTTGTCCTGCAGGCGATCGACCTTGTTGACGGCCAGGATCACCGGCGCCTCGACGTGCTCCAGGCGCTGGAGCACCACCTGATCCTCGTCGCTCCAGCGGGTGCGATCGATGATGAAGACCACGCAGTCGACGTCGCGCAGGGCCTGCACGGCGGCCTGGTTCATGAAACGGTTGATCGCCTTGTTGCGATCCTTCGCCAGGATGTGGATGCCCGGGGTATCGACGTAGATGAACTGCGTCTCCTCGTCGGTCTTGATGCCCATCACCTGGTGGCGCGTGGTCTGGGGACGCCGCGAGGTGATGGAGATCTTCTGGCCGAGGATCCGGTTCATCAGCGTCGACTTGCCGACATTGGGGCGGCCGACGATGGCCACGAAACCGCAGGTGGTGGTCATGATAGGCTCCCGCTGCCGTGGGTCTTGGTCGGTTCGAGCCGGGACAGGGCCTGTTCGGCGGCCAGCTGTTCGGCGTGACGACGGCTCGAGCCGACGCCTCGGGTGTGCTCGTCGAGCACCTCGACATGACACTCGACGGTGAAGGTCTGGGCGTGTGCCTCGCCTTCGACCGCGGTCACCTCGTAACGCGGCAGGGCCACCTGGCGCGACTGCAGGAACTCCTGCAGGCGGGTCTTGGGATCCTTCTGGGTGTCCTCGAGGCTGATGGCCTCGAGGCGCTCGGCGTACCAGGAGAGCACGCGGGTGCGCGCCGTCTCCATGCCGGCGTCCAGATAGATCGCCCCGAGCACGGCCTCGACGGCATCGGCGAGGATCGAGTCACGACGATGTCCCCCACTCTTCATCTCGCCAGAGCCGAGTCGCAGGCACTCGCCGAAGGCCATCTCACGGGCCAGTTCGGCCAGGGTCTTGCCCTTGACCAGGCGCGCGCGCAGCCGCGACAGCTGCCCTTCCCGCGCCTGGGGAAAGCGCCGAAAGAGCGCCTCCGCGATGACGAAGTTGACGATCGAGTCACCGAGAAACTCGAGGCGTTCGTTGTTCTGACCGCCGTAACTGCGGTGCGTCATGGCCAGTTCGAGCAGACCGGGATCGGCGAACGCATGACCGATGCGGCGG
>JAWWBV010000641.1:0-1891 GCA_033720795.1 Halomonas sp.
CCACCAGGCGGTGCAGAAGACCGGCCGCGGCATCGAGATCGTCGCCCGGGACCGCGACGGCCTGGTGCAGGGCATCGAGTCCCGCGAGCACGACTTCCTGATCGGCGTGCAGTGGCACCCGGAGTGGCTGATCTTCAACCGTCCCCAGCAGCGCCTGATCCGCGCTCTGGTGGACGCCGCCCGCCGCCACCGGGGCTGAGCCCCGCCGGCAATCGACACGCGCCCATACGCCCACACGCAAAGGGGCCGCCCGAAGGCGGCCCCTTGCCGTGCCGTGTTCGCCATCGCGCCGCTGACACCAGCCGTGGCGATAAGCCCTTGAACCTTAGCTCAGCTCTCGAGCTTGGCGTCGAGGGTGATCTCGGCGTTGAACAGCTTCGAGACGGGGCACCCTTCCTTGGCCTTGTCGGCCGCATCCTGGAAGGCCGCCTCGTCGGCACCCGGGATCTTCGCCACGGTGTCGAGGTGGATGGCGGAGATGGCAAAACCGCCCTCGACCTCCTCCAGGGAGACCTTGGCCTCGGTGGCGATACGCTCGGCGGTCATGCCGGCCTCGCCCAGGATCAGTGACAGGGCCATGGAGTAGCAGCTCGCATGAGCGGCGCCGATCAGCTCCTCTGGGTTGGAGCCGGCCTCGCCCTCGAAGCGCTTGGCGAAGCTGTAGGGGACGTCCTGGAGCGCGCCGCTCTGGGTGGACACCGTCCCCTTGCCGTCCTTGAGGCCGCCTTGCCAGACGGCGCTACCGGATTTCTTGATGCTCATGTCGACTCCTTCTCGTTGTCAGGGATTCGGTCAGGCAAGCCACTACACCATAGACCCGCAGGGCCGCCCGTGACCACACCGCACGATTGCATCGTCGACGGCGTGCCACCAGAATAAATGGAAAATACTTCCAAGAACAGGAGATCCCATGTCGAGCACGCCTTACGTCACCCTCGCGGCGACCCCCCACGAGCCCGCCGTCACGTTGCCGGCCATCGGCCAGGGCACCTGGTTCATGGGCGAGGGGCTGGCCCCGCGCCGCGACGAGGTGCATGCCCTGCAACACGGGCTGGAACATGGCCTGCGCCTGATCGACACCGCCGAGATGTACGGCGACGGCGGCGCCGAGGAGGTGGTCGGCGAGGCCCTCGAGGGACGCCGCGACGAGGCCTTCCTGGTCTCCAAGGTCTACCCCTGGAACGCCGGGCGCGACAGCGCCATCGCCGCCTGCGAGGCGAGCCTTGAGCGCCTGGGCACCGACCACCTCGACCTCTACCTGCTGCACTGGCCCGGCGGCGTACCGCTCGCGGAGACCCTGGAGGCCTTCGAGCGGCTGCGCGAGGCGGGCAAGATCCGCCGCTTCGGGGTCTCGAACTTCGACGTCGACGAGATGGCCGCGTTGACCGCGCTGCCCGGGGGCTCGGCCTGCGCGGTCAACCAGGTGCTCTACCACCTGGGCTCGCGGGGCATCGAGCACTCGCTGCTGCCCTGGCAGCGCACGCACGGCATCCCCACCATGGCCTACTGCCCGCTGGCCCAGGCCGGCAGCCTGCGCCGCGACCTGCTCACCCATCCGGAGGTGACGGACATCGCCGCGGCGCTCGGCATCACCCCGGCCCAGCTGCTGCTGGCCTGGGCGATCCGCCCCGCCCGCGGCCAGGGCGGCGACGCCGCCCGCGACGTGATCGCCATTCCCAAGGCCACCGGCCTCGACCACGTGGCCCAGAACGCCGCCGTGCTAAGCGTCGAGCTGGACGAGGCGAGCCTTGCGCGCCTCGATGCCGCCTTCCCGGCGCCGCACCGCAAGACAGCGCTGGATATCGTCTAGTCGATAGAGGCCCTGCCTGGCGGCGGGCGGGGGGAGCCTAGCCGCGCAGCCTGGCCAGCGCCTCGGCAAGCGCCTCATGGC
>JAWWBV010000642.1:0-1887 GCA_033720795.1 Halomonas sp.
CATGCGTCGGTGGCCGCGCTGGCGCGCCGGCTGACGGTCGACAACGGCGTCGACGACGACAGCGAATGGGGCGATGCCTACAGCGCCACGCTGCGCTTGCCGACCTTCGGCAAGGATGATATCCGCCTGCAGGCCAACTACGGGAACCTGGGACGCTACATGGGCCTGCGCCCCTACCCGGACGCCAGTGTCAGCGAGGGCGAGATCGAGGGCGTCGATGCCTGGGGCGCCTCGGCGATCTATCGCCATTACTGGACCGACAGCCTGCGCACCTCCGTGGCCTACTCCCAGACCGGGCTGGATTCCGACGGGTCGGGTGACATGACCGATAGCTACGATACGGCCTTCGTCAACCTGATGTGGTCGCCGATGGCGAACACCACCTACGGTCTCGAGTTCCAGCACTTCGATCTCGAGGAAGTCGATGGCGACAGTTTCGACCTGAACCGTCTCCACCTCTCGGCCAGATACGACTTCTGATGCCCTCGCGGTGTCGCTTCGGCGGCACCGCTATCGCTTCCTTCCGGTTCACCCCCATCCTGGCCCCGGTAGGCGGGGCCTTTCTCCAACCGGAGCACAGCATGCTGGATGTTCTCGAGGATTCCCTGTCCCTGCCGGTGATCGGCTCACCCATGTTCATCGTCTCGGGCCCGGAGCTCGTGCTGGCGCAGTGCCAGGCCGGTATCGTCGGCGCCTTCCCGGCCCTCAATGCCCGCCCGGCTGCCGAGCTGGCGACCTGGCTGGAACGCATCTCCACCGAGCTGGCGGCCTGTCGTCGGGCCGAGCCCGAGCGGCGAGTGGCGCCCTTCGCGGTCAACCTGATCGTACACCCCAGCAACGACCGCCTGGAGCATGATCTCGCGCTCTGTGCCGAGTTCCGGGTGCCCATCGTGATCACCAGCCTGCACGCGCCCGACCGGGTGGTGGAGCGGGTCCATGCCTATGGCGGCCGGGTCCTGCATGACGTCACCACCTTGCGCCATGCGCGCAAGGCCGTGGCCTGCGGGGTCGATGGCCTGATCCTGGTCTGTCACGGGGCCGGGGGACACGCCGGCCGCTTGAGCCCCTTCGCCTTTGTCGCCGAGGTACGTCGCTTCTTCGATGGCCCCCTGGTGCTGGCCGGGGCGATCACCCGGGGCGAACATGTCCTGGCGGCGCAGGCCATGGGCGCCGACCTGGCCTATGTGGGGACCCGCTTCATCGCCACCCGCGAGGCCAATGCGGCGAGTGACTACAAGCGGATGGTCGTCGACGCGGCCGCGGAGGACATCGTCTATACGAGCCTGTTCACCGGCGTCCACGGCAACTATCTGCGGGCCAGCATCGAACGTGCCGGTCTGGACCCGGAGGCTCTGCCCGAGGGCGACAAGACGGCCATGCGCTACGGGACCGCCGGCGGCAGCAAGCCGAAGGCCTGGCGGGACATCTGGGGGGCCGGGCAGGGCGTCGGGGCGATCGGTGATTGCCCCGGGGCCGGCGAGGTGATCGCGGAACTCGTCCGCGACTATCGGGCGGCCCGGCGGCGCCTGGGCGGCTAGTTTCCGCATTCCTTTCTAGGGGCACATCCCACCGATCTCGGTAGGATGTGCTGCTTCCTTGTCATCTCATCCTGCTCGGCGCTCGGCGCTCCTACATATTGGGGTAGTTGGGCCCGCCACCGCCCTCCGGCGCCACCCAGGTGATGTTCTGGGCCGGGTCCTTGATGTCGCAGGTCTTGCAGTGGATGCAGTTCTGGAAATTGATCTGAAACTGCGGCTTGCCGGCGTCGTCTTCGATCACCTCATACACGCCCACCGGGCAGTAGCGCTGTGCCGGCTCGGCGTAGGTGGGGAGGTTGTCGCGGATCGGCAGCTCGGGGTCGGCCAGCCTCAGGTGGCAGGGCTGGTC
>JAWWBV010000643.1:0-1886 GCA_033720795.1 Halomonas sp.
CACCGCCTTCTACCACTGCGGCCTGCTGATGGCCCAGTGTCCCGGCGCCCTCAACCGTCCGCTCTGCCAGCACCATCTCGAGGCCATCATCGCGCCGCTGAAGGAGGCCGCGGCGCGGCTCTCGGGGAAGGCGAACCCGGCGTCCGAGCGCCGCGCGCCGACGACGGGGCAGCGACTGCGCCGCTGGCTGGGGTGGTGAGGGCGGCGCCTGCCCGCCGGCTCAGGCGTTGTGCACCACCCGCCCGAGTGCCGTGATGTCGTAGCCGCCGAGGGCCGCGGCCCGCTCGGCGAAGCGGGGTTCCCGGGCGAAGGCGAGCAGGCGCTGGATCGGCGCCTCGAAGTAACTGCGCCGGCGCAGGGCCAGGTCGAAGGCCTCCTCGTGGAGCGGAACGAAGGCGAGGCCCTGACGGCGGGCCGCGGCCTCCACCCCCAGCCCCGCATCCGCCTCGCCCTGACGGATCGCCAGCGCCAGGTCGTCCTCGGAGAGCGACGGATGCTCGGCGAAGCGCAGCGCGCCCGGCGCGATGCCCGCCCGCCCCAGCAGCCAGGTCAGCAGCCGATGGGCCCCGGCGTCCGGCTGGCGATGGGCGACCCGCACCCGCTCGTCCGCCAGGTCGCCGAGGGCCGCGATGTCCAGCGGGTTGTCCGGCGCCAGCAGGAGCCCCTGGCGGCGCGTCGCCCAGCGCAGCGTCACCAGGTCGCGCATGCCGGCGAGCCCCAGCGCCTCGGGTCGGTTGTAGTCGCCGCGGCGCTCGTCCAGCAGGTGCAGCCCCGCTACCATGGCCTCGCCCGAGAGCAGGCGGCGCACGCCGTCGCCGCTGCCGTGGCAGAGCAGCGCCAGGCCAGCGCCGCTCTCGCGCACCGCCCACTCCAGCAGCGGGTCCTGGCTGCCGGCGAGCACCAGGGGCACGGGGCGGCTGCTCGCCCGGTCGCCCTCCAGGTGGCTCATCAGCCACAGGTCGATGGCCTGGCGCGGGAAGAGCAGCTTGCCGGTCACCCGCACGCAGGGGATGCCGCCCTGGCGCACCAGGTCGTAGACCTTGCGCTCCTTGAGGCGCAGGTAGTCGGCCACCTCGGCGGTGGTCAGGTAGGCGTGGTGCGGGCCGAGTGTCATGGGCTTCCCCTGTGCAGGTACAGGCTAGGCTAGTCGTTTTCCTGCATCTTACTGCATGAATTCCCGTACCGGGTGCATTGGCGGCGTTTAACGCACAAGATGCCAGGAGAGTGCAGGAGAGCCCGATGCCCGACGACGCCAACGCCTTCCAGACCGCCCTCGCCCTGATCCTGGGGCTCGATCCCGACCTGATCGGGATCGTCACGCTGTCGCTCAAGGTCTCGTTCACCGCCGTGCTGATCGCCGCGCTGATCGCCCTGCCGCTGGGCGCGGCGATCGCGCTGTGGCGCTTTCCCGGCCGCGGGGTGCTGATCGTGGCGCTCAACGCCCTGATGGGGCTGCCGCCGGTGGTCGCGGGGCTCGCGGTCTACCTGCTGCTCTCCCGCGCCGGCCCGCTGGGCGAGCTCGGCCTGCTGTTCACCCCCGGCGCCATGGTGATCGCCCAGGTGATCCTGGTGCTGCCGATCATCGCCGCCCTGACCCGCCAGCAGGTCGAGGAGCTCCACGGCGACTACCGCGAGCAGCTCACCTCGATGGGCGTCTCCCGGGCCCGGCGCATCCCCACCCTGCTGTGGGACGCCCGCTTCGGCCTGGCCACCGTGCTGCTCGCCGGCTTCGGCCGCGCCAGCGCCGAGGTCGGCGCGGTGATGATCGTCGGCGGCAACATCGACGGCGTGACCCGGGTGATGACCACCGCCATCGTGCTGGAGACCAGCAAGGGCGACCTGCCCCTGGCGCTGGGGCTCGGCATCGTGCTGCTCGCCCTGGTGGC
>JAWWBV010000644.1:0-1881 GCA_033720795.1 Halomonas sp.
GACCACCTCGCTGGCCACGCCCTTCTCCTTCAGGCGCACCGCCTCTTCCACGGCGATCTCGCAGAAGGGGTTCATGGCCATCTTGACGTTGGTGAGGTCGACGTCGGAGTGGTCCGGCTTGACCCGGATCTTGACGTTGTAATCGATGACGCGTTTGACCGCGACGAGTACCTTCATAGTGTCCTCGCTTGGTTCACTCTGGGAACCTGATGATGGAAGAAGCGGCCTCGACCACCCGAACGAACGAGCGGGAAACACGCCTCCTTGGAACCGGCTGGCATACCCTTATGCGTTTCATGCAAGCGTTTGATAGGCGCTGCGGCGAAAAACGTCCCCAATGTGCCATGGCCGGTCCCGATCAACAATCCCCGGCTTCGCTGGGCCACGCCGGGCACCCTTGCGCCCTGCACCATCGCAGGGGGTGACCCTTTGCGGCTATTATGCCTATCATGAGACATGGCTAGAAGCAAACGACCGTTTTAAATCCTATCGACGTTGGTCGCATCCGGTGGCCGCGTCCACGGGGACAGCAAGGAGAGTGCAGGTGGAAGAACAAGTCGAACGCGATTCCATGGACTTCGATGTGGTCATCGTCGGCGCCGGGCCCTCGGGGCTCTCGGCGGCGTCTCGCCTGATGCAGCAGGCGAACGAGGCCGGCCAGGAGCTGACGGTGTGCGTGGTGGAGAAGGGCTCCGAGGTGGGCGCCCACATCCTTTCCGGGGCCGTCTTCGAGCCCCGCGCCCTCAACGAGCTGTTCCCCGACTGGGAGGAGCGCGGCGCGCCGCTGACCACCCCCGCGACCCGCGACGAGCTCTATCTCCTCAAGGACGCCGAGAAGGCCCAGAAGCTGCCCAACGCCCTGGTACCGAAGACCATGCACAACACCGGCGGGGACATCACCCGCTACGTGATCAGCGCCGGCAACCTGTGCCGCTGGCTCGCCGAGCAGGCCGAGGCGCTGGGCGTGGAGATCTTCCCCGGCTTCGCCGCCCAGGAGGTGATCGTCGAGGAAGGGGTGGTCAAGGGGATCCTCGTCGGCGACATGGGCGTGGGCGCCGACGGCCAGCCCAAGGACGGCCACATGCCGGGCATGGAGCTGCGCGCCAAGTACACCCTGTTCGCCGAGGGGGCCCGCGGCCACCTGGGCAAGCGGCTGATCGAGCGCTTCGCGCTCGACGCGGGCAAGGACCCGCAGCACTACGGCATCGGCCTGAAGGAGCTGTGGGACATCCCCGCCGAGCAGCATGAACCCGGGCTGGTGCTGCACGGCTCCGGCTGGCCGCTGGACAGGCACACCCACGGCGGCTGGTTCCTCTATCACGCCGAGAACCAGCAGGTGGTGGTCGGCCTGATCATGGACCTATCCTACCAGAACCCCTGGCTCTCGCCCTTCGACGAGTTCCAGCGCATGAAGCACCATCCGGTGCTCAAGACGCACCTCGAGGGAGGCAAGCGGGTGGCCTACGGCGCCCGGGCCATCGCCAAGGGCGGCCTCAACTGCCTGCCGAAGATGACCTTCCCCGGGGGCCTGCTGATCGGCTGTGACGCCGGCACCCTGAACTTCGCCAAGATCAAGGGCCTGCACACCGCCATGAAGTCCGGCCTGGTGGCCGCCGAGGCGGTCTTCGAGGCGATCGCCTCGGGCGACGAGGGCGGCCGCGAGCTCACCGCCTTCACCGAGCAGTGGGAAGCGAGCTGGGCCTATCGGGAACTCGACGAGAGCCGCAGCTTCGGCCCGGCGATCCACAAGTATGGCACCGTCGGCGGCGGCGCCTACAACTTCCTCGACCAGCTGCTCGGCGGCAAGCTGCCCAACGTCCACGACACCACGCCGGACCACGCCACCCTGAAGCCGGCGGCGGAGTGCGAGAAGATCGACTA
>JAWWBV010000645.1:0-1879 GCA_033720795.1 Halomonas sp.
CTGATGAAGGCCTCGGGGCTCTTCGACGATGCCCACGCGACCCTCGAGCTGCGCGCGGCGAGCTCCGCCGGCGAGCCGCTCAACACCGAGGTGGTGACCTGGGTGGAGCGCTCCCTGGGCTGCCCGGTGATGGACCACTACGGCCAGACCGAGACCGGCATGACCTGCAACAACCACCATGCCCTGGATCACCCCAAGCACGTCGGCGGCATGGGCGTGCCGCTGCCCGGCTATCGCCTGGCGATCCTCGATGCCGAGTACAACGAGCTGCCGCCGGGGGAGCCGGGCGTGCTGGCCGTGGACATCGCCCGCTCCCCGGCACACTTCTTCGCCGGCTACACCTGGCAGGAGAAGCACCCCTTCGCCGAGGGCTACTACCTGACCGGCGACGTGGTGATCCAGAATGAGGATGGCACCTTCCAGTTCGCCGGCCGCGACGACGACATCATCACCACCGCCGGCTACCGGGTCGGCCCGACCGACGTGGAGAACAGCGTGATGACCCACCCGGCGGTCGCCGAGTCCGCCGCCGTGGGCCAGCCCGACGAGATCCGCGGCGAGATCATCAAGTCCTACGTGGTGCTGCGCGAGGGGTTTGAAGCGAGCGAGGCGCTGGCCGACGAGATCCGCCAGCAGGTGCGCGAGCGGCTCTCGACCCACGCCTTCCCGCGGGTCATCGAGTTCGTCGACGTGCTGCCCAAGACCCCGAGCGGCAAGATCCAGCGCTTCAAACTGCGCGCCGACGCCTCCGAGAAGGCGGGCGGTGCATCCGTCACCTGACATCGAGGAACCCTGCATGAACGTGAAGGACAACACCTTCCTGATCACCGGCGCCGCCTCCGGGCTGGGCGCGGCCACCGCCGAACGCCTGGTCGCCGGGGGCGGCCGGGTGGTGCTCTGCGACCTGAGCGACGCGGTCGAGGCCCACGCCGAGACGCTGGGCGAGGCCGCCCGCGCGGTGCGTGGCGACGTCACCTCCGGCGACGACATCCAGGCGGCGGTCGATGCCGCCGTGGCCCTCTCCGAAGGGCGTGGCCTCGCCGGGGTGGTGCACTGCGCCGGCGTGGTGAGCGTGGGCAAGCTGGTCGACCGCGAGGGCAACCCCGCGGATCTCCAGGCCTACCAGCGCACGATCCAGATCAACCTGGTGGGCACCTTCAACGTCATGCGCCTGGCCGCGGCCGCCATGGCGAAGAACGCCCCCGGCGAGGACGGCGAGCGCGGGGTGATCATCAACACCGCCTCCGTCGCGGCCTTCGACGGCCAGGTGGGGCAGTGCGCCTACAGCGCCTCCAAGGCCGGGGTGGTGGGCATGAGCCTGCCCGCGGCCCGTGAGCTCTCGCGCCACGGCGTGCGGGTGATGGCCATCGCCCCCGGGGTCTTCGAGACGCCGATGATGAGCGAGATCCCCGACGAGGCCGCCCAGGCCCTGGCCGCCGCCGTGCCCTTCCCCAAGCGGCTCGGCAAGCCCGCGGAGTTCGCCCGCCTGGCCGAGCAGATCGTCACCAACCCCATGCTCAACGGCGAGGTGATCCGCCTGGATGGCGGCATCCGCATGCAGTGAGTCGACTGACCCTCCCCGAACACACGACGGCGCCCGCGGGCGCCGTTCTCGCTGACGGATCCCTCGACCTCAGCCGAGGTACTTGATCATCACCCCGGCGGCCACCGCCGAGCCGATCACCCCGGCCACGTTGGGCCCCATGGCGTGCATCAGCAGGAAGTTGTGGGGGTGAGACTCGAGCCCCACCTTGTTGGAGACCCGCGCCGCCATGGGCAGCGCCGAGACGCCGGCGGAGCCGATCAGCGGGTTGATCGGCATCTTGCTGACGGTGTTCATCAGCTTCGCCATCAGCACGCCGCAGGCCGTGCCGATGGC
>JAWWBV010000646.1:0-1876 GCA_033720795.1 Halomonas sp.
GGCCCGGTGCGGGCATCCAGCTGCTCGACCAGGATGTCGTCCCAGGCGGTGGCGCAGGCCTTGGGCGAGCCGGGCATGGCGAACACCAGGGTGCGGTCGATCAGCCCGGCCACGGCGCGGGACTGGATCGTGGAGGTGCCGATGGTGGCCAGCGAACGCTGGCGGAACAGCTCGCCGTAGCCGTCGATGGCCTTGTCGAACAGCGGCGCCAGGGCCTCGGGGGTGGTGTCGCGGGGCGTGAAGCCGGTGCCGCCGTTGACCAGGATGGCCTGGATATCGTCGCGCACCACCCAGGCCGAGACCACGGCACGCAGGCGGTAGACGTCGTCGGGCACGATCTGGCGCTCCGCGAGGCGGTGGCCGGCGGAGGTCAGGCGCTCGGCAAGCAGGTCGCCACTGCCGTCTTCCGCGAAGCCGCGGGTATCGGAGACGGTGAGCACGGCGATGCCCAGGGGCACGAAGGGGGTGTTGGCAGAAACATGGGACATGGGGATCCTCCTTGCCGTGCATGGTGCGGCGGCGCTGGAAAGAGGGGAATGACGCGCATCAAGAAAGCGCGAGATCCCGCCACGCCTCGGCCGGCGGGCCCTCGCGCGCGTCGTCACTGCATCAGGGCGCTGCCGCCGTCGTCGTCCAGGGCGATGCCCTCGACGCCGATCTCGGCCTCCAGCGCCAGCAGGTAGTGGCGCAGGGCGCGACGCGTGGCCTGCTCGCGCAGGCTGTGGCGGACCCGCTCGGCCACCTGCTCGAAGGGCAGTTCGCTCCCCTCCTGGCGCTCGTCGATGCTGACGACGTGCCAGCCGTAACGCGAGGCGAGCGGGCGATCGTGCAGCCCGACGGGCAGATGCTGCAGGGCGCCGTCGAGCTCGGCCACGGTCTGACCGGGCGCGAGCCAGCCCAGCTCGCCGCCCGCGTCCTTCGAGGGACAGGCGGAGTGGCGCTGGGCGAACTCGGTGAAGCGCTCGGGCACCCGCTCGAGCTCGCGGATCATCCGCTCGCCCTGGTGATAGCCGGCGTCGCGGGCCTCGGCGTCGTCCGGCGCCGCCGGCAGCAGGATATGGCGGACCCGCAGCCGCGTCGGCTCGCTGAAGCGCTCGGCGTGGGTCGCATGGAAGCGCCGGCAGTCCGCCTCGGCGGGCTCGGGCACGTCGAGCTCCTGCTCCAGCAGGGCGGCGATGGCGGCGTCACCCTCGTCCAGCGTCGCGTCGGCGGCCTCGGCCAGCCCCTGCTGGGCGGCGCGCTGGCGCAAGAGCTCGCGCACCACCAGGGCGCGGGCGGCCTTGAGCTGGGCGCTGCCGGCACTGTCCGCCGGGTGGTACTGCATCTCCTGGGCGATGTCGGCCTCGGGGATGGTGGCCTCGCCGACCCGGATGGGTGGGGGGCTCGCGCCCCCGGGGATCATCTCGATATCGATCTTCTGCATGACTCTGTCCTTGGAACTCTTCTCAATCGCCGGCGGTGAGGGGCTTCTCCGGCGGCAGGACTGCGAGGAGGCGCTGTGAACCCTTCCCTGGGCGCTACCGACGCCCCGCGGCGCTCTTGCATCCTGCGCCGCTTGCAGGGCCGGTGCGGGCCATCCATGGCCCGCCCGTTCGGAGCAGTGCTCCTCACCCCTGGCGTAGGACCTCCTCTTCGCCCTGCCCCCGGCGCCCCTGCTGACCGGATGAGGTGGCTTGGTTCAGCCCCGCTTGCGGACGACCTGGTAGCGACGGGTCACGTAGCCGAAGGGCACGCTCCAGACGTGCACCAGGCGCGTGAACGGGAACAGCAGGATGATGGTCAGGCCGATGAAGACGTGGAGCTTGTAGATCCAGGAGACCTCGGCCATGTAGTCCGCGGCCCCGCCGCTGAAGAAGACGATGGACTGCGCCCAGCC
>JAWWBV010000647.1:0-1870 GCA_033720795.1 Halomonas sp.
AGGGAATGGACCACTGGCGTGGAAGGAACAGCGCGGCGCCTGGGGCTTTCGTCGGAACTTCGCATCGCGCGCTTAGCGCAAACAGGGGACGGCGTTCCATCCTGCGCCGCCTGGTCCTCTGGAACGATCGCCATGACCTCTCGCCAGTGCTCGTGGCGGCTGTCGCCCTCGGGATGGTCTTGCAGCCGGCCATAGGCGAACTCGGCGGCCCGTTCTGCGAGGCGGCCGTGGGGTCTCTCCCAGACGGAAGCGCTTATCCTGCGCGACCAGCTGGCGCTTCCGCTGCCCCCTCCTCGCCAGACCCATCACCTCCATGCCGAGACCCCGCACTACTAGACCCTATGTTCGCCCTCTGAGTTGCAGGACCCGTCTCCGGTATGCCGTGGTCGAGGGTTGCGCCGGATCGGCTGGCGCCGAGCCTCAGGCATAGGAGACGGGCCGCATGGAGCATACTACGTTCGTGGGACTGGACGTCCACAAGAGGACCACCTCGGTGGCGGTCGCCGAGCCGGGCCGCGCCGGCGAAGTCCGCTTCCTGGGCGAGATTCCGAGCAGCCCGGAGACGCTGTGTCGCCTGGTTGAGCGGCTGAAGAGCCGGCATCGACGGCTCAGCTTTTGCTACGAAGCCGGGCCGTGCGGCTACGGCGTGCATCGGCTGCTGAGCAGTCTCGGCCAGGACTGTAGCGTGGTCGCGCCGTCGCTGATCCCGAGCCGGCCCGGCGACCGGGTAAAGACCAATCGCCGCGATGCCACCACGCTGGCCAAGCTGCATCGGGCAGGCGAGCTGATCCCAGTTTGGGTGCCGGATGCCGCCCACGAGGCGATGCGCGACTTGGTGCGGGCGCGTGCCACGGCGCGGCGCGTGCTCGGGAAGGCTCGCCAGCACCTGCAGGGCTTTCTCCTGCGCCACGGCCGGATCTACCGCGGCGTGCGCGGCTGGACCAAGGCGTACCGCCGCTGGCTGACCACGGTCCGCTTCGATCATCCCGCCCAGCAGATCGTCCTGCAGGACTACATCGATGCAGTCGAGGACGCCGAGACCCGGCTCGCGCGCCTGCAGCGCCAGATCGAGGAGCTCCTCCCGGCTTGGTCGATGGCGCCGGTGGTCGAGGCCGTGCAGGCGATGCGCGGGGTCGGCCTGATCGTCGCGGTGACGGTGGTCACCGAGGTCGGCGACTTCTCCCGTTTCGTCAATCCCCGCCAGCTCATGGCCTACCTGGGCCTGGTGCCATCGGAGCGCTCGAGCGGCACCAGCGTCCGTCGCGGCGGCATCACCAAGGCCGGCAACGCTCACGCCCGCCGAGCCCTGATCGAGGGCGCCTGGACCTATCGCATGCAGGCCAGGGTCAGCCGCAAGCTGCTCGACCGGATCGAGCGTCTGCCCAAGGCGGTCCGCGAGGTCGCCTGGCGGGCACAGCTGCGCCTGTGTCAGCGCTACCGACGGCTGGCGGCGGCGGGCAAGCCCAAGGTGGTCGTGACCACTGCGATCGCGCGGGAGATGGTGGGCTTCATCTGGGCAATCGCCCGGATGGTGCAGCCGCGGCCCGCCATCCATTAGCCAACACCGAGGAGGTCGACCAACCGCTTCACCGATGCGCTTGGCGGCAGGCGGGGCCACGGTGGGGAACCCTCGTCGCCTGTTATGAGCCGGCCGCCGGCCGACGCTCGCCCCTAGAGCGAGGCAGCCCCGAGACGAAACCGCGGTCATGCGGTAGCCAACCCGCGCATGAGAGCCTGCTCAACCGTCGTCTCGAGGCCCCGTCTGCCGCCAGGCGTATCTTCATCTCTGCCTGCTTCAGCGCATGCTGGAGACGCGCTGTCCTGCCCAGGTGCTTGACCGCGAACATGAGAGCAGGCTGCGGAGAAAGTC
>JAWWBV010000648.1:0-1865 GCA_033720795.1 Halomonas sp.
CGGTAAGGTCGTCGAAACGGTAGCCCATCATGCCTCCGGTCAGGGATCGATCCGGAAGCGGGGCGGGAGAGGGTGGCCAGGGAAGGTGCCGGGCGGGCACTGGTCACCGCTTGATTCCTACGCCGGTGCTAGCCGGATCAGGTTCCACGGGACCAGCGCTCGGTGTCTTGAGTCTGTTTCGACAGTCTCTCGACATCCTGCGCCATCTCAGCCGGCTCTACCGGCACCCCGTCAAGCGAAGTCCCAACTCGAGCATCCTGGCGGAGATTTACCAGCCGTCGCCGTGCCTGGCCTGGGCTCAATAGAGTCGGAAGCGCTTCCAGCCGGGCTTGCCCTCGGCCTCCTCGGGGGTCTTGCGATAGCGCTTGTACTCCCACTGGTACTGGGCCGGATCCAGGGCGATGGTCGACTCCACGCAGGCGTTGACGCCCGCGGCCGAGACGGCCTCGTCGGGGTCGTAGACCCGCTCGTCGGCGGCCAGGAAGTGCAGGGCGAAGCCCCGGCCGGGCAGGCGCAGGGCGACGCCGGTGACGACCCGCGCCTCGGTGCGGGCCACCAGCTTGGGCAACAGGGTGGCGGTGTAGGCGGGCCGGCCGAAGAAGGGCGCGAAGACGCCGCTGCCCCAGCTGGGCACCTGGTCGGGCAGGATGCCCACCGACTCCGTGCGCTTGAGCGCCTTGAGCAGGGCGGCCACGCCGCGGGGATTGGTCGGCACCAGCTGCGCGCCGCGGCGCTCGCGGCCCCGGCGGATGATCGGGTCCAGCCCAGCGAGCTTGGGGGGCTCGTACATGGCGGTGAAGGGGAAGTGGCCCGAGAGCCAGAAGTTCAGCACCTCCCAGTTGCCGAAGTGGGGTGCCAGCACGATGACGCCGCACCCCTCGGCCCGGGCCCCGTCGAGCAGCTCGCGGCCGTGGACCTCGACGATCGACGCCTCGACTTGCTCGGGGTCGCCCATCCAGGCGAAGCCGAGCTCCAGCATGGTGGCGGTGGAGTGGGTCAGGCTCTGTCGCGCCAGCTGCCCTCGCTCGGCGTCGCTGCGCGCGGGGTAGGCCTCGGCCAGGTTGATGCGGGTGACCGTCCGCTCGCGGCGACTGAAGCGCTCGACCAGCGGGCCGATCATCCGGGCCAGCCGCCACAGGGTCGTCAGGCGACGGTTCGCGAGCCCGCGCCACAGGGTGGCGATGGCGCGCGCCTGGCAGGCCGGCAGGCGGGAGTCACCGTCGTCCATGGTTTACACCCACCAGGTGTCGACGTTGTCCGGCGCACGCTTCTCGTTGAGCGCCTTGAGCCCCTTCACGCAGCGGATCACCAGCCACACCACGGCGGCCAGCCAGGTCAGAAAGCCGATCAGTACCAGGGTGAGCAGGCCGGAGATGCCGAAGTAGAGCAGCGCCATCCAGAAGGTGCGGATCTGATAGCGGTAGTGCTCGTCGAGCCACGCCGGCCCGTTGCCGCGGTAGACGTAGGCGATCACCACGGCCACCAGCGAGGTCAGCCCGCCGGTGACCATGCCCGCCAGGTGCAGCACGTACACCACGATGGGAATGGTCGTGTCGGGGGCCCCTCCCCGTTCGGCGACGGCCCGGTCATCGTCTCGGTGCAGGTTATCGTTCATGGCTCGTCCCTGATGGTGGCTTGGCTGGCGCCAATGATACCGGCCGAGGTGAACAATGACACCAGGCCGAGCGTGCCCGCAGGGCCGTCAGCGCCCTTCGACGGGCTGGGGCTTCACGGGGCGGCTGATCTCGATGAGGTTGCCGTCGGGGTCGCGCAGGTAGAGGGAGCTGAGCTCGCCCGTGGCGCCCTGGCGCGGCACCGGACCGAGCTCCACCTCCACGTCCAGCGCCTCCAGGTGGCGCTGCACC
>JAWWBV010000649.1:0-1850 GCA_033720795.1 Halomonas sp.
CCGCCCTGGTCGGCGGGGCGGCCTTCGCCGGGGCGCTCACCTCGACGCTGATCGTCTTCGGCCTGGCCCACGGCACCGGCAGCTGGACGCCGACCCGCCTGCTGCTCACCGGGGTGGTGATGGCCGCCGGCTGGGGGGCCGTGATCACCTTCCTGCTGGCGGTTAGCCCGGTGGAGCGGCTGCCCGGCATGCTCTACTGGCTGATGGGCGATCTCGCCTACGCGGGCTCGCCCTGGCCGGTGCTGGCGGTGGCCGCGCTGGCCCTGGTCGTCGTGCTGCCGCTCGGTCGCACCCTCAACGTGCTGGCCCGCGGCGGGCTGCAGGCCGCGGCGCTCGGCGTTTCGGTGCGCCCGCTGGAGTGGACCCTCTACCTGCTGGCCAGCCTGCTCACCGCCGTGGCGGTGACTACCGCGGGCAGCATCGGTTTCGTGGGGCTGATGGTGCCGCACATGCTGCGCCTGCGACTGGGCAACGACCAGCGCCGCGTGCTGCCGGCGAGCCTGCTGGCCGGCGGCATCCTGCTGACCCTCGCCGACACCCTGGCGCGCACCCTGATCGCCCCCCAGCAGCTGCCGGTGGGGGTGATCACGGCACTGCTCGGGGTGCCGAGCTTCCTCTACCTGCTCTACCGGAGTCGCTGATGGAGGCCCTGGCGACGCATCGGCTGCTGATCGACGTCCCCGGTCGCGCGGACGGCCGGCCGCTCGACCTGCGGCTGGCCCCCGGCGAGCGCTGGGGAGTGCTGGGCCCCAACGGCGCGGGCAAGACCACCCTGCTGCATACCCTGGCCGGGCTCAGGCCGCCGCGCTCGGGGGAGGTCCACCTCGAGGGGCGGCCGCTGTCCGGCTGGCGCCGCCGTGCGCTGGCCCGGCGCCTGGGGGTGGTGTTCCAGGAGCGCCACGACGACTTTCCGGCCACGGTGCGCGAGACCGCGTTGATCGGCCGCCATCCCTTCCTGTCGCCCTGGCAGCAGGAGGGGCCCGAGGACCACGCCCGCGCCGAGGCGGCGCTGGCGCGCCTGGACCTGTCGCACCTGGCCGAGCGGGAGCTCGCGACGCTCTCCGGCGGCGAGCGCCAGCGCGTCAGCCTGGCCACGGTGCTGACCCAGGCGCCGGCGGTCTGGCTCGCCGACGAGCCCACCAACCACCTCGACCTCCACCACCAGGTGGCGGTCATGGGCCTGCTCGCCGAACAGGCCGAGGCGGGCGGCGCGGTGATGATGTGCCTGCACGACCTCAACCTGGCGGCGCGCTGGTGCAGCCACCTGCTGCTGCTCTATCCCGACGGCGAGGCGTGCTGGGGTCCCGCGGAGGCGATGCTGGCGCCCGCGGCCCTGGAACGCCTCTATGGCCAGCCCCTGACCACCGCCTGGGTGGACGGCGCGCCGGTCTTCGTGCCGAGGTGCTGATCCTCAGTCCCGGTTCAGCTTCTTCAGACGCTGCGCTGCCTGCCGGTTGGTCTTCATCCGCTCGGCTCGCTTCATCGACTGCCAGCGGGTGATCTCCTCGGTGGTGCGGCCGCAGCCCACGCACAGCTCGCCCTTCAGCCGGCAGATCGAGACGCAGGGGCTTTCGATGGGCTTGGCCATTCAGTGGCGCTCCAGCACGGCCAGGCGCCGTTCCCAGTCGCCGCCGTGCAGGCGGCGGCACTCCTCCTCGCTGTCGGCGTCCTGGTGGGCGTCGATGTCGCGAACCTCCACGCCCACCTTCATGCCGTGACCCAGGGCCCGGGCGACCATGCCGAAGCCGGAGCTGCTCTTGCCCTTGCCGGGGCCGGTGAGCACCAGTAACACGCCCTGCTCTTTCTGGGCGTTGGCAATGCGCTCCTGCATGATTTTCTGCTTGGCTTCC
>JAWWBV010000650.1:0-1849 GCA_033720795.1 Halomonas sp.
ATGTCGTGCTCGCGATAGCCGCCGGCACCGGGCTGGCCCTCCGGCACGGTGATCATCGGCTCCATGGAGACCACCATGTTGGGCTCGATCACGGTCTCGATGTCCTCGCGCAGTTCCAGACCCGCCTCGCGGCCATAGTAGTGGCTCAAGGTACCGAAAGAGTGACCGTAACCGAAGGTGCGGTACTTGAGCAGGTCGTGCTTGGCGAAGATCTCATTGAGCTCATGGGCGATGTCGCAGCAGCGCACGCCGGGCTTGATCAGCTCCTGGCCGCGGCGATGAACCTCGCAGTTGACCTCCCACAGGCGCAGGTGCTCGTCGGAGGCATGGCCGAGGAACAGGGTGCGCTCCAGGGCGGTGTAGTAGCCGGAGATCATCGGGAAGGTGTTCAGGCTGAGGATATCGCCGGGCTGCACGCGGCGGCTGGTCACCGGGTTGTGGGCGCCGTCGGTATTGATACCGGACTGGAACCACACCCAGGTATCCATCAGCTCGCTGTTGGGGTAGGTCTTGGCGATCTCGCGCACCATGGCGGCCTGTCCGGCCAGTGACACCTCGTACTCCGGCACACCGGCGTAGATGGCATCGCGCACGGCCACACCGCCCACGTCGGCAATCCGAGCACCCTGGCGAATCAGCGCGATCTCCTCGGCCGACTTGACCATGCGCATCTGCATGGTGGGCACGCCGGCGTCGACCAGCTCGACGTCACCCAGCGCATCGAGGAGCTTCTGCTTGTTCTGCAGCGTCATGTGGTCGTACTCGACGGCGACGCGACGCTTGCCTTCACAGAGCCGCTTGACGGCCTTGAAGAAGTTGTCCTTCTGCCAGTCGGTGTAGACGATGTTGTCGCCCAGACGGTTGCGACGATACGGCTGTCCACCGTCGATGTTCGCGGTCACGGTGGTGAAACGATCCTGGGTCACCACCAGGCCGTAGTCGCGGCCGAACTTGCAGTAGACGAAGTCGCTGAAATAGTTGATGTTGTGATACGAGGTCAGTACCACGGCCTCGACACCTTCGGCCGCCATGTACTGGCGTAAACGATCCAGACGGCTCTGCATCTCGGCGTCAGAGAAGGTTGGGACGACCTTGTCGCCGTTGGGAATTTCGATCAGCGATGGAAGTTGCATCTTGTTATCTCCTTCGTCTTTCAAGCGACAATTGCCGCGGGTTTGGAACCGATCTTTACTGTCATTCCAGGCCCACTCTCATCCTTCAGTTCGCTGAACTGCAAAATGGAGAGTCGATACCTGGCCTCGAGAATCTTCACCAGCCTCATGATGTGACCGAATTCGTGATCGTCGGCGAGGAAATCGACCCCCAACAGACGAATCCCGAGACATGTCACTTCATAGATCTCCGCCACTCGCATGAAAGTCTCGATATCGCGCTTTAACACCCTGGTGTCTTGCGGCGCTTCGCAAGCGCTCGCCATGCGCAAGACCAGTCTCCAATGTTTCATGACGTGACCTCCTGCCGGTACCAACGAATATGGTCAGCGGAAGGGGGCAATACCAATGACTAGTGCAAATCGGCCCATTGGCGAGGGTAATGCCGAGGATTTTCCGTGGTTCGTGCGCCATTCCCCCGCCTCTTCCCGTCGCTTCTCGGGCCGGGGGCTTCGCCGTCGATCGCCTCCCCCGGCGGGCAGGGAATGCAACACGACCCGCGGGGCTTTGATGGGGAAATCGAGCGAAGCGCCGACGACGCTCAAGAGGTCTGGGCTGGCTGGACGGGTTGCGTTGAGGGAGGCGCGAGGAACCGAGGCTCGCCTCACTCCCGGGCGCAGAGCTCGTGGAGCCAGTCGCGGCAGGCCGCCAGGGCGGGGTTGCCCAGGGCATCGGCC
>JAWWBV010000651.1:0-1848 GCA_033720795.1 Halomonas sp.
GCACCGGCGGCCTGGCCCGCGCCTACGCCCGGGCCGTCGCCCAGGCGCTGGAGACGCTGCCTCGCCGCGCGGTGGTCGAGCGCGCGCCGCTGCGCCTCACGGTCGACTTCGCCGGCGAGGCCGAGGCCCGCGCCTGGCTGGCCGAGCGCGAGGTGCCGGTCGAGCAGGCCGACTACGGCGCCGAAGGGGTCGAGCTCACCGTGGGCTGGCCGAGCGACGCGCCGGCCGACCTCAGCGCGCTGGAGACCCGCCTGCGCGGCCGCCTGGCCCTGCTGCCCGACGACTGAGCGCCCTGCCCCTGACTCATACCCTCCCCATGAAAAACGGCGCCCGCAGGCGCCGTTCTCGATGGGGCAGGACCGCCGGCCTCAGCCGAGGTACTTGATCATCACCCCGGCGGCCACCGCCGAGCCGATCACCCCGGCCACGTTGGGCCCCATGGCGTGCATCAGCAGGAAGTTGTGGGGGTTGGACTCGAGCCCCACCTTGTTGGAGACCCGCGCCGCCATGGGCACCGCCGAGACACCGGCGGAGCCGATCAGCGGGTTGATCGGCATCTTGCTGACGGTGTTCATCAACTTGGCCATCAGCACGCCGCAGGCCGTGCCGATGGCGAAGGCCACCATGCCCAGCGCCAGGATGCCCAGCGTCTCCACCGCCAGGAAGCGCTCGGCGATCAGCTTGGAGCCCACCGAGAGCCCCAGGAAGATGGTCACGATGTTGATCAGGGCGTTCTGGGTCGTATCGGAGAGACGCTCCACCACGCCGCTCTCGCGCATCAGGTTGCCGAAGCAGAACATCCCCAACAGCGGCGCCGCGTCGGGCAGGAAGAGCACCACCAGGATCAGCAGGCTGATCGGGAAGACGATCTTCTCCAGCTTGGAGACCGGACGCAGCTGCGTCATGGTGATCTCGCGCTCCCGCTGGCTGGTCAGCGCCTTCATGATCGGCGGCTGGATCAGCGGCACCAGCGCCATGTAGGAGTAGGAGGCCACGGCGATGGCGCCCAGCAGCTCCGGCGCCAGGATGCTCGAGACGTAGATCGAGGTCGGGCCGTCGGCGCCGCCGATGATGCCGATGGCGGCGGCCTGGTTGAGCGAGAAGTCCATCCAGCCCAGGGCCGACATGCCCACCGCCCCGAGCAGGGTGGCGAAGATGCCGAACTGCGCCGCCGCCCCCAGGAACAGGGTCCGCGGGTTGGCCAGCAGCGGACCGAAGTCGGTCATCGCCCCCACGCCCATGAAGATCACCAGCGGCGCGATGCCCGAGGCGATGGCCACGCTGTAGAACTGGTAGAGCATGCCGTGGGCGTAGCCGCCGTCCATGGCCACGTCGTTGGCGGCGCGTACCAGGGCCGGCGAGATGTCGCCATGCAGCACCTCGGAGAGGCTGTGCCGCCAGGCCTCGATCCCGGCGGCCGGGTCCAGGCTGAGCTTCAGGGTCTGGGCCATCTGCTCGAGCAGCACCGGCGACGCCAGGTGGGCCGCCTGCTCGGCGGCCGACAGGGCGAGCCCCGCCTGGGGGATGTTGGCCAGGATGCCGCCGAAGCCGATCGGCACCAGCAGCAGCGGCTCGAACTTCTTCTGGATGGCGAGGTAGAGCAGCAGCAGCCCCACCAGCACCATCACGCCCTGGCCCAGGGTCAGGTTGTAGAGCCCCGAGCCGTACCAGAGGGTCAAGATCTTTTCCGACATGAATCCGTCCTCAGAGCTCGATCAGGACATCACCGACGGCGACGCTGTCGCCCTCGCCGACCTTGACGGCGGACACGGTGCCGGCACTCGCCGCGCGCACCTCGGTCTCCATCTTCATGGCCTCGAGGATGATCACCACGTCGCCCTCGGCGAC